>JANMBS010000092.1:0-7051 GCA_031360525.1 Thermomicrobiales bacterium | reverse complement strand
TGGGCGACCAGGGCGCCGGCGGGATGGCGATCCCGATCGGGAAGCTCGCGCTCTACACGGCCGGGAGTGGCATCCATCCCGCGCTCACGCTCCCGGTCTCGCTCGACGTCGGGACCGACAACCCGGCGCTGCTGGCCGACCCGCTCTACCTCGGCTACCGCGCGCCGCGCCTGCGTGGGCCGGAGTACGACGCGCTCGTCGAAGCGTTCGTCGAGGGCGTCGCCGAGGTGTGGCCGGGCTGTGTCATCCAGTGGGAGGATTTCAAGCAGGCCAACGCGCTGCGCATCCTCGATCGCTACCGGGATCGCGTCCCGTCGTTCAACGACGACATCCAGGGCACCGCCGCGGTCGTCGTGGCCGGGATCCTGGCGGGCCTGCGCGGCCTCGGGATGGGGCTGCCTGACACGCGGGTCGTGCTGGTCGGGGCGGGTGCGGCGGGGATCGGGATCGCGCGGCTGATCCGGCTCGCGATGCTCGACGACGGGATGGAGGAGGCTGCCATCCGCCGTGCACTGGTGCTCGTCGATTCGCGCGGACAGGTCCACGACCGACGCGAAGACCTCGACGCCACCAAGCGCGAGCTGGCGCTGCCGGCCGAAGCGTATGCCGGGTACGGTTTCTCGACCGAATACCCGGCCCTCGTCGAGACGATCGAGCGGGTGCGACCGACGGTCCTCGTCGGCACGACCGGGGTGGGCGGCACGTTCGCCGAGCCCGTCCTCCGCGCGCTGGCGTCCGGGACCGAGCGGCCGCTCGTCCTGCCGCTCTCCAACCCGACGTCCGCCGCCGAGGCGACGCCGGTCGACGTCCTCCGCTGGACCGACGGCCGCGCCATCGTCGCCACTGGTTCGCCATTCGACGCGGTCGAGGTCGACGGCAGGCGGCACGAGGTCGGACAGGCGAATAACGTCTTCGTCTTTCCCGGCCTAGGTTTGGGTGCGATCGCCGCCGAGGCGAGCGCGATCACCGACCGGATGTTCCTGCTGGCCGCCCGGACACTGGCCACCGCCGTGACGGCCGAACGCCTATCGACCGGCGCGATCTATCCGCCGGTCGGCGACCTGCGCGCGGTCACACGCGCGATCGCCCTGGAGGTCGCGGGCGAGGCGGTGCGCTCCGGCGTCGCGGGCGTCTCCGCGCACGACGACCTCGAGACCGTCATCGACGGCGCGATGTGGTGGCCGACGTACGTCCCCTACGTGCCCGCACGCCCCACCGAGCGACGGCGGATCGGCGAGACGTGATGACCACCCGGGCCGCGGTGCTGCGGGTCGCCGGCGAGCCGACGAGCATCGAGGAGCTCGGCGTGGCCGAGCCGCGGGTGGGCGAGGTTCGCGTCCGGATCCTGGCATCGGGTGTCTGCCACTCCGACCTCCACGTGCGCGACGGCGACTGGCCGCGTCCGACCCCGATCGCGATGGGCCACGAGGGCGCTGGAGTCGTCGAGGCGGTCGGGCCGGGCGTCCGGTCGCTGTCGGTCGGGCAGCCGGTCGCGCTCTCGTGGCTCGTCCCATGCGGGATCTGCCGGGCGTGCGTCGCGGGTCACCCGTGGGCGTGCCCGAACTCCCCCTCCTTCCGTCACCGGATGCCCGACGGTGCCACGGTGCTGACCGACCGCGACGGCGGGGGCGTCCTGTCGTATTGCGGGATCGGCACGATGGCCGGCGCGACGGTCGTCCCGGAAGCTGCCGCCATCGCCCTCCCGGACGGCGTCGATCCAGCGGTCGCGGCGCTCATCGGGTGCTGCGTGACGACAGGCGTCGGGGCCGTCCTCAAGACCGCCGAGGTGCCGGCCGGCGCGAGCGTGGCGGTCATCGGCCTCGGCGGCGTCGGGCTGTCATGTGTCATGGGAGCCGTGCTGGCGGGCGCTCGGCGGATCGTGGCCGTCGACCGTGTCGCGGCAAAGCTGGGCGTGGCGCTCGCCCTCGGCGCGACCGACAGCCTGCTCGCGACCGCCGACAAGGACGCGACCGTCGCGGCGCTGCATGAGCTGACCGACGGCGGACCAGATGTCGTCTTCGAGGCGATCGGCCGGCCTGCGACCGTCGAACTCGCGATCGAGGCGCTCCCGGTCGGTGGGACCGCGGTCATCGTCGGGATGACGCCGCTCGAGACGCGGGCGTCGTTCGCGGTCTACCCGTTCGTCGACGGCAGCCGGCGCATCCTCGGCTCGAACTACGGGTTCGCCGACCCGCCGGTCGACTTCCCGCGCTACGCCGCGCTCCACCTCGCCAGCCGCCTGCCGGTCGAGCGCCTCATCGACCGGCGTCTCGCGCTTGACGAGGTCGAAAGCGCGTTCGATCGACTGCGTGCCGGCGACGGCCTGCGCCAGGTCGTCGTCTTCGACTGAGCCGGGCGACCGAGCGCGACTCAGCTGCCGGCGGCAGGTGCCCCGGACGCTGCTGGTCCCGCGGGCATCGTCGCCCGGTGGGGCAGGCGTGGAGCCGAGTTCGGCGAAGTCATCGCCGTGGAGTGTAGCCTCGGCGGGAACTCCGAACGCTGGCGACGGACCTTGACGCGGCCGAACCGGCAGGGCCACACTCGCGCCGATCGGCCGTGGCACCGGCAAACGGACACGCAGGAGGGAATGGGTCTGTTCGTCCACGAGGTCCGGATCCATCCCACCGCCGGCGGGCGTCCTGCGCCAATGGATCTCCTCGTCACGGGAGACCGGATCGCCGCGATCCGCCCGATCGGCGAGTTGCAGCCGGGTGCCGACGACACTGTGCTCGAAGGCGAAGGACGGTTCCTTTCCCCTCCCCTCGTCGATCCACACGTCCACATGGACGCCGTTCTAACGGTCGGCGAGCCCCGCTACAACGAGTCCGGCACGCTCATCGAAGGGATCCAGACCTGGGCCGAGCGCAAACCGTCACTCACCATTGAAGATGTCAAGTGGCGCGCCCGCCAAGCGATCCTCTGGGAAGTCGCCCAGGGAAGCGGACTGATCCGCTCCCACGTCGACGTCTGCGACCCGGGCCTGGTCGCCCTCCGCGCGCTCCTGGAGTTACGCGAGGAGATGCGCGATGTCGTCGACCTGCGACTGATCGCCTTCCCGCAGGACGGGATCCTGAGCTTTCCCGATGGCAAGGAGCTCATGCGCGAGGCGATGCGCCTGGGCTGCGACATCATCGGCGGCATCCCACACTACGAGTGGACCCGCGAGGATGGCGTCGAGGAGGTCATTTCATCTTCGATCTCGCGAGGGAGACAGGCAAGCCGATCGACCTCCATTGCGACGAGACGGACGACGATCAGTCGCGCTTCCTCGAAGTCGTCGCCGCCCGCACGATGCGCGACGGGATGGAGGGTCGTGTCGTCGCCGGCCACACCACCGCTATGGGCAGCTACAACGACGCCTACGCGTTCAAGCTCCTCCAGATGTTGAAGCGGGCCGGCGTCACGATCGTGGCCAATCCGCTCGACAACATCGTCCTGCAGGGCCGCTTCGACACGTACCCGAAGCGCCGCGGCATGACCCGGGTCAAGGAGCTCGATGCCGCCGGCGTCAACGTCGCCTGCGGCCACGACTCGATCATGGACCCGTGGTACCCGCTGGGGCGCGGGTCGATGCTGGACGCCCTCGCGATGCTCGTTCACGTCTCCCAGATGACGGGGCGTTCCGAGATCTATCGAGCCTACGAGATGATCACATCGAACCCGGCCAGGGCGGCCGAGGTCGAATACGGGGTGAAGGAGGGCCTAGCGGCAAACTTCGTGATCTTCGACTGCGAGGACGAGGCGGAGGCGATCCGGCTGCGCCCGAGCGCGCGTTGGGTCGTCCGGGGCGGCCGGATCGTGGCCGAGACGCAGCCCGCCAGGAGCGTGGTCCGCCACGCCGGGACCGACCACCTCGTGACATTCACAAAGGGAGAGAGAGGGTAGACATGACGGCCATCACCTCGGGACTCGGGATGCCCAAAGGGGAGGGCGACCTCACTATCGAGGGCCACGGCATGGAGCCGATCCCCCAGACCGCCCGCTACGGATCCGTCGGCCGGATCTTCACCGTCTGGTTCACACCGAATCTGGTCCCGGCGGCCTTCGCCATCGGTACGCTGGCAGCCGCGGACTTCCTGAAGGTAGGGTTCATCACCGGCCTCGCCGCGATCGTCGTGGGGAACGTACTCGGGGCGCTCGTCGTCGCACTGCTGAGCCAGATGGGCCCGCGAACGGGGATGGCCCAGATGCCCGCCGCCCGCCTGCCGTTCGGGAAGTCGATCGTGCTTCCGGGCGCGCTGAACTGGCTCAGCTGCATCGGCTGGGATGGGATCAACTCCATCTTCGGAGCGACGGCCATCACGATCCTGATCCCGGCAGTTCCGTTCTGGCTCGCACTCGTGGCGATCGTCCTCGCCCAGGGCGCACTCGGCGTCATCGGGTACGAGGGGATCCACCTGTTCGAGAAGTACGGCGCGATCGTCCTGGGTGCCCTGTTCGCCGTCCTGACCGTCGTGATCGTCGGCAAGGCTGGGACCGGCATCGCCCGGCCAGACGGCTTTACCGGGCTCGATCAGTTCGGCGCCTTCGTCCTGTTCAGCTCGATCACCGCCAGCTTCGTCCTCGCCTGGGCGCTCTATGCGTCCGACTACAGTCGTTACCTGCCCGAGGACGCGCCGCCCGCGAAGATCTTCTGGTACACGCTCCTCGGATTGGTCCTGTCCGCCGGTTGGATCGAAGTCCTTGGCCTCCTCGTCGCGGATCAAGCGGCCGGCGGAGCGGTCGATACCATCAACACGATCCTGGGCGGCGGGCTGGTGGGCGGGCTGGCGATGATCGCCATCGTGCTCGGGACCATCGCCGTCAATGCGATGAACGACTACACCGGGTCGCTCTCGCTGCAGGCCGCCGGCCTGCGGATCCCGCGGGTCTATTCGGCGATCGCCGTCGCTGTCCTCGGCTTCCTGTTCACGCTGTACCTGAATTCCGGTGACTTCTTCACGAAGTTCGAGAACTACCTGCTCTTCATCAGCTATTGGATCGCGCCATGGGCGGCCGTCGTCCTGGCCGACTGGCGGATGCGGGCTCGTCGAGCGAACGTGAACCGGCTGTCCGATTTCGGGGCCTTGCCGTCGGGCGTGGTCGCGCTGGTCGCGCTGATCGTCGGATTCATCGCGTCCCTGCCGTTCCAGACCTCGTCATTCGGCGGGGAGATCGCCACCGCCACCGGCTTACCGATCAATGGGCTGGCCGCCACCCTCCACTACGCGGACTTCGCGTACGTGGTCGGGTTCGCCGTCGCCTTCGCGATCTACTCGGTCGCGGCGCGCGGGAGTGTCAACGCGGAAGCCTGAGGTCGGCCCGTCCAGCCGATCCGGCCCATCCAGCCTCCGGCAGCACGGGCGGCTGATGGACCACGACCGGCAGGTCGAGCGTTTCCACGTGGATCGCGATCTCCGCGCAGGTCGCGATCCACAACCCGTCGATCGATCGGGCGTGGGCGATCAGGTCTTCGAGGGCGCGTGCCCGTGAAGCCCGGCCGCTGACGAACGGATGGTTCGTCAGCATGAACAGCCCGCCCTCGGGCACGAGGGCATCGAGCTCGAGCGTCCAGCGCGCGACGACGTCGGCCGGCGAAGCGATCACGCCCGACCCCGTGAGCCCCGGCAGGTAGTTATAGGCGCCCCAGTCGTCGAGCGCCCAATGCGCGGGAAGTTCGACGATCGTGGGCGCATCGGGCGCAGGCGAGACCGCAAGCCGGTATGGGTGATCGGCGTCCATCAGCCCCGAGTCGTAGCGCAGGCCATGGCGAACGAGGATGGCCGGCAATGTGAACGTGAGCTCCCAGTTCGGGGCCCGGTAGCCGATGGGCCGGACGCCGGCAACCGATCGGAGCGCCTCGAACCCGCGCAGGAGGCGCCGCTCCTCGGTCTCCGGGTCGGCGTCACGCGACCCTTCGTGGAGGTAGCCGTGGTGGGCGATCTCGTGGCCGGCGTCACGGATCGAGCGGACGGCCTCCGGCCACCGCTCCGCCGAATAGCCCGGGATGAAGAACGTCGCCATGATCTGCTGGCGGTCGAGCATCCGCAGCAATCGCGGGACGGCGGTCCGCGGTCCATACGCCTGATGGCTCATCACGTCGAGCTGACCCGCCGTCTCGGGATGGTCGAACAGGAGCCCGCTCTCCGCGTCGAGGTCAAACGTGAAGCAGGCCGCAGCGCGCACCCCGGCTGGCCAGCTGAAGCCCGGCGGGAGGACGGATCGCCAGGACTCGTGCTGGCTCATTCGGCGCTGCCCGGGGCGGCTCGGCGGAGCGCGACCAAGGACAGCATCTCGAAGGCCAGGTTCGCAGCGAGGAACGCGGTCTGGGCCGCGGGGTCGTAGGCCGGGATGACTTCGACCACATCGAACCCCACGTAGTCGATGCCGGTCAGGCCGCGAACGATGGCCAGGACGTCGTGGGCGGAGAGGCCGCCGGGCTCGGGCGTCCCGGTGCCGGGCGCGAACGCCGGATCCACCACGTCGATATCGAAGCTGATGAAGGCGAGCCGATCGCCCACCCTCTCGCGGATGGTGGCGGCGGTCGCCTCCGGGCCGCCGCCGAGCACGTCTTCGGTCGTCAGGTAGTCGAGACCGAGCTCCGACCGGAGATCCGTCCAGTCGCTTGAGTTGTAGAGCGGCCCGCGGAGACCGACCTCGATCGAGTGGGCGGCGTCGACCAGGCCCTCCTCGATCGCCCGGCGCATCCAGGTCCCGTGGTTGTACTTCTCACCGAAGTAGCTATCCCAGGCGTCGGTATGCGCGTCGAAGTCGATGACGGCGACCGGACCGCGCGAGCGCGTGGCCCGTAGGTGAGGCAGCGTGCAGGCGTGGTCGCCGCCGATCAGCAGCGGGACGATGCCGGCCTCGACGATCGGGCGGACCTCTGCTTCGATCGCAGCGTAGCTTCGCTCGGTGTAGCCGGGCACGATCGCGACGTCGCCGTAGTCAACGCACGACAGGATCTCGAACGGCTTCACGTCGAGGTTCGCGTTGTACGGCCGAAGCATGACGCTGGCCGCCCGCACGCTGTTCGGGCCGAACCGGCCCCCGACCCGGTACGTCACGCCGG
>JANMBS010000041.1:0-1764 GCA_031360525.1 Thermomicrobiales bacterium | reverse complement strand
CCAGGTCGCGCTGGAGGGTGGCCCGGGTGGCAAGCCGGGCGAGCGGCCGGACCGTGAACCGCCCCGCAACCACGATGAGGCCGATCCACAGCGCCATCGGGAAGAGGAATGGGCTCGAATCAGTGGACAGCGCGATGAGCGGCGTCGCGCCCGCGATGGCGAACTCGGTCGATTCGAGGAGGCGTCCGCTCGAGGTCGCGGCGCCGAAGAGCCCGCCCGGCTGGATCGGGCCAGCCGCGGCGAGTCCCGGGATCAACGGGACCGCGCCGACCAATGCCCAGCGCGCGACGCCCGAGCCCGACCACGGCTCGGTGAACGCGAGTCCGACGCCGACCACGATGGCGCCGATGACGCACGCCGCGATCGCCTGGGCGACGAGCCGTCGTTCCTGCGCATCGGCGATCCGGTCGTGGAGTCCGGCTGCGAGCGGCACCAGAGCGAGTGGCAGGAGGATCCCGCCGATGGCGATGAGCGGCGGCGACCAGGTCGCCTCGAGCGGACGCAGGATGAACGGGACGGCGGTCGCAACAGCAAGCGGGACGGCGAGTGGCTGCAGACCCGCCCCCGCCCGGCCGCTCGCCAGCCACCACCCGGCGATGAACAGGATGGCTGCCCCGAGGAAGACCGAAGGCATCGAATCGCGGACGCCGCTCCGACCGTCGTCGGAGATCTGTAGCTGGTTCCAGCCGTTCGCCACGGTCCCGGCCGACAGGTCCCACGGCTGGATCGCCTGGAGGTTGAGCATGGGGGCGGCGACCAACGCCTCGAGCTGGTCCGCCGGGATCGTGACATCGGTGGGCTCCGCGGGCTCGACGCCGATCGGCTGCGGCTGTGGCACCTCACCGGTGTCCGGGTTCGGGCTCGGCTCGATCCCGGTTGACGGCGGATAGACGTACTCGGGGAACCTGATCAGCGTCACGTTGTTGAGTTGCGTGACGATCATCCCCGGCTGGAGCGCCATGGTCCGCGCGACGCTGCGCTCGTTGACGGCGGTGATGAACACACGCCCATTCGCCGCCGCCAGTCGGACCCCCGGGTCGAACCTGCCGAACATCAACGTGCCAAGCGCGAGGAGAAGCGCCAGGGCGGCCAGCCCGACGGCCAGGCGATCGCGCAGCTTTGCATCCATCGCCTCGACAGTAGCAGAGGATCCAGGGGGTTCGGGGTCCGGGGAATCCCTGAACCACGGCCGGGGAGGTGCAGGGTCGTCGCGCGCTCGGCTCCCACCTACGATGGGGTGGTCCCGGCGATCCATGCGCCGGCTATCCGGAGCAACGATGGCCATCCTCGAGACGCACGACATCGGCAAACGCTATGGGCGGCGGCGCTGGGCCCTCCGGCACGTCGACATCGCGGTCCCGGACGGCAGCATCACCGCGCTGGTCGGTCCGAACGGCTCGGGCAAGTCCACGCTGCTCAAGGCATGGGTCGGCTTCGAGAAGCCGACGGAGGGCCACCTGACCGTCGATGGCGTGGACCCCTGGCGCGACCGCGGCGGCGCCATCGAGCGACTCGGATACGTGCCTCAGGCACCCTCACTTTATCGAGAGTTGACCGTCGAAGAGCACGTGACGCTGGCGAAGACCCTCCGGCCGGGCTTCGATCCGACCGTCGCCCGCCGGCGGCTCGACGACCTCGACATCCCGCTCACCTCGCGCGCCGATGAACTGTCTGGGGGACAGCAGGCGCAGGTCGGACTGGCGCTCGCACTGGGGGTGCGGGCGCCGGTCCTCCTTCTCGACGAGCCGCTGGCCAGCCTGGACC
>JANMBS010000040.1:0-1625 GCA_031360525.1 Thermomicrobiales bacterium | reverse complement strand
TCCGCGAAACATCGACCGCGACAGAACCGATCTTCGAGGCGCGCCGCCGAAAGTAGCGCAGGTCGGCGAACGACTCGCCGGTCGCGGCTTCCAGGACGTCGCGCGAGAGCGGCCCCTGGAGTGCGAGTGCGGCGGTCGACTCGGTCTCCTCCGTGATCGTGACGTCGAGCCCGGCGCTGTTCTGGCGCAGCCAGCGGAGCTGCGGGTCGGCCGCCGTCCAGCGATAGAGGCGCTCGTCGAGGCGATGGATCGTGCCGTCGTCCACGATCTTGCCGTTCTCGTCGCACCACGGGGTATAGATGACGCCGCCGACCGGCATCTTCGTCGCGTCGCGGGTGACGACCCGGTCGACCAGCCGGAGCGCGTCGGGCCCCGACACGATGTACTTGTAGAGCGGCGAGACGTCGATCAGTGCCGCCGCCTCGCGGATCGCGTTGTACTCGATGTCATGGGCGTCGGCGTAGACGCTCGAGGCGAAAAAGCCCGACCACTCGCGCCACTGCATCTTGCGGTTGAGGGGCGAGGTGCGCGGATGGAACGGCGTCCCGACGCTCACGTGCTGGTGGGCCTCCTGCTCGACGAGGCGCCAGTATGCGGGATTTGTCTGGCAGGCTGGATGCGAGGCCGCCCCAGCCGACTACGGCGTCGTTCGTTCTTGATGGAAGGACAAACCGCGCCTTTTCGCGTCGTTGTTGGTCCCACCCTCGCGAAAACTGCCCGTGGCGGGCCTACCGGACCCGGATCGTGCCACGAGCCCAGTCCGAGGAGGGTTTCGAGGCACCTCGGCAGCCGGATCCGATCGATCCTCGCCAGTCACGATGGCACCGACCGACGATCGGGTGTCGGCACTCGCATTTTGTTGCGCTGGGAAGAACGACATGCGGAATGGCGGGCGACGGGCCGGGATCGGCGTTCAGAACGGGCACAGCCCCCGGCTGCCGTGCCCAGGCGCCTTGCGCCGGCGCGTGGGCGCGCGGGCACGCTGGCACGGGGGCTCGCCCAGTGGCGCGGGCCGAGTTGCCTCACTCGTAACCGAGGACGCGGACCCCCTGGACCTCGAAGTCTCGCGGGTTACGCGTCACGACCGTGGCGTCCAGCGACTGGGCGATCCCCGCGATGATCGCGTCCCCCAGAGATCGCGGGCCTTTCGCACGACGTTGCCGGCGTGATTCGCCAGCCCACCGTGCGGCGTCGGGATGTGTCGAAACGTACTCGAGGCTTCGGATCAGCGCCCCCATCACCAGCATCTCCTCGTCTGGCCCCTTCGAGAGGGCCTCGGTCACCACGACGTCGCAGACGAGGAGATCATCCGTCTCGTCGAACAGGCGGCGGAGCAGTTCGGGGGCGCCGGCTCGGCCGTGGGCGTGATCGATCAGCACGGTCGTGTCCAGCAGATATCGCATCCGTGTCCTCCCAGATCCATGGTCGGTCCCATTCCGCGCGCACAGCCCTGAGGTTCTCGAGCACTTCCTCGTCCGTTCGACCCCATGTGTCCGAGTCCTTCAGGGACCCGGCGTATTTCTCGAACACGAGCCTGGCGTTATCACGGCGGACCTGGCGGGCAACGACGTCCGCGATATAGCGGCTCCGGCCGCGCGGACCGGCAACGGCGTCGACGAGGGCCA
>JANMBS010000024.1:0-3217 GCA_031360525.1 Thermomicrobiales bacterium | reverse complement strand
TCAAGGCGTTCGTTCGCGAGGCCCATTCCCGCGGCATGGCGGTCTTCGTCGACGTCGTCTTCAACCACCTCGGCCCCTCGGACCTCGACCTGTGGCGGTTCGACGGCTGGGGCGAGGGCGACGGCGGCGGGATCTACTTCTACAACGACATCCGCGGCGTCACCCTGTGGGGCGCGACCCGGCCCGACTACGGACGCGGCGAGGTCCGGACCTTCCTGCGCGACAGCGCGATGACCTGGCTCGAGGAATTCCGCTGCGACGGGCTCCGCTTCGATTCGACGGTGCACATGCGGACGACCGAGGGCTATCCGGCTCTGCCCGGCTCGACGCCGCTGCCCGACGGCTGGTCGTTCCTCGCCTGGATCAATGACGAGATCAAGGCTCGGCAGCCGTGGAAGATCACCATCGCCGAGGATCTCGAGTCCGATCCGATCCTCGTCACCCCGACCGAGGAGGGCGGCGCCGGGTTCGCGGCGCAGTGGGATGCAGGGTTCGTCCGCCGTGTCCGGCCGCAGCTGGAGGCGCATGACGACGCGGCGCGGGACATCGATGCCGTGGTCGAGGGCATCCTGGGCGTGGGTCGCGGTGAACCGCTGAGCAGGGTCATCTATACCGAGTCCCACGACGAGGTTGCCAACGGACTCGTCCGTGTTCCGGAGGCGATCGCTCCCGGCGCCGTCGCCGACAACTGGTGGGCAACGAAGCGTGCGGTGCTCGGCTCCGGCCTCGTCCTGACGTCGCCCGGGATCCCGATGCTGTTCCAGGGCCAGGAACTCCTCGAGGATCGGTGGTTCGACGACACCGTCTCGCTGGACTGGGAGAAGACCGGCACCAATCGCGGCATCCTCCAGCTCCACCGCGACCTCATCGCCCTGCGGCGGGCGCGAGATGGCGCGACACGCGGCCTGCGCGGATCGAATGTCACGATCCTGCGCCACGACCAGGTGGCCAAGATCCTGGCCATGCACCGCTGGATGGATGGCGGGGTCCACGACGATACGGTCGTCATCGCGAACTTCGCCGACCGCACGGTCGACGACGTGTCGATCGGGTTCCCCGTCCCGGGTCGCTGGAACGTGCGCTTCAACTCGGACGCGTCCACGTACGCCGACCTGTTCGGCAGCCACGAGACGTTCGACCTCGACGCCGACGGCCCCCCGCTCGACGGCTGCGACCAGAGCGGCCTGCTGTCCCTCGGGGCCTACAGCCTGGTGATCTTCTCGCGAGAGGACTGAACGGGGCCGCCAGGGACGAGCGGACCGACTGCAAGACAGATGGGACCGTCCTGCGTGCGGCTGTGGCGATGCGTTTCGCCGATGGAGGGTAGCCTCGTGCGGTGAACGGCATGCCGACCTCGGACCTGCGCGCCCTTGTCGAGCGCCTTCAGGCGCTGTCCGAGCGCCGTCTCGCCCTGGGCCCACGAAGCTCGGCGGCGGCCGCCCGTGCGCGCCAGCTCGCGGACCACCTCCGGGGTCACGTACGTGTCCGTGCCGCGTCGCTCGACGCACCCGTGGTGGTTCTCCTCGTGGGACCGACCGGCGCCGGCAAAAGCACGATCTTCAACACCGTCGCCGGGCGTGGCGCGAGTCCGACCGGCGTCCTGCGCCCGACCACCCGGGTCGCCGTCGTCCTGGTCCACCCGGATGACCATGTGGCGCTCGTCGATGGCGCGCTCGCCGGTCTCACGACCGACCAGGTGCGTTTCGTGATGGATGACGGGATCGAGCCGGGGCTCGCCCTGATCGACGCTCCCGATATCGACTCGCTCGAACACGCCAACCGCGCCCTGACCGACCGGCTCGTCGAGGCTGCCGACCTGTGCGTCTTCGTGACCACTGCAACGCGATATGCGGACCAGGTGCCATGGGCCGTCCTGGCCCGCGTCCACGAGCGAGGGCTGCCGCTGCTGGTCGTGGTGAATCGGATGCCGCCGGACGCCGCTGACCGCTCCGACGTCCTCGCGGACGTGCGGCGGCTGCTCGCCGAGGCGGGGCTTGATGGGCTGCTTGGCGATGGCCTCGGCGCCACGCCCCGAGAGCTCGTTGCGGTCGAGGAGGGCGACCTGGACGCCGCCGGCGACCGACTCGTGGCGAGCACCGTCACGCCCTTGCTCGACGAGATCGCACGCCTCCGAGCCGACCGCGAGGCGCGCGTAGAACTGGCGACTCGCGCATTGACCGGTGCTCTTGCCGGTCTCGGCGAGAGTCTCGACCGCATCGCGGATGACGCCGATCACGAGACCGTCGATGTCGAAGCACTCCGTCGGCTCGCCGACCGGTCGTACGAGAGTGGGCTCGTCGCGCTCCGCCAGGAGATCGGGCAAGGCACCTTCCTGCGTGAGGAAGCACTCCGTCACTGGCAATCGTTCGTCGGGGCCGACCAGATGACCCGCTTCTTCTCGGACGGGATCGGTCGGCTCCGGGGCGCGATCGTGGCGGTCTTCCGGCCGGCCGCCGCTCCCGTCGCGGAGATGCGAGCGGCCACCACCGACGACTTGCTCGCAGTCGCCCGTTTGCAGGCAGCCGAAGCAGCCCGGCGGACCGCGACGGCATGGGCCGACGAGCCGGGGATGGGCCAGGTGATGGCAGAGGACGCCGACCTGTGGCTGCCCTCGCCCGATTTCGACACACGGCTGCGTGGTCGACTCGAGGGCTGGATCGAGAGCATCGTCGAGGACATCCAGACCAATGGCCGCTCCAAACGAACTCTGGCACGTGGTGCGTCGGTCGGCGTCAACGTGCTGGGCACAGGCGTGATGCTGGGGACCTTCCTCCATACCGGTGGCCTGACCGGCGCCGAGGTCGGGGTGGCCGCGGCGACTGCTTTTCTGAACCAGAAGCTGCTGGCGGCGCTGTTCGGCGAGGCGGCCATGGTCGAATTGATCGCCGATGCTCGTACGCGACTCCAGGACGCTCTGACAGAGACATTCGACGAGGAACGCGCGCGCTTCGATCGACTGCTGCCTGCGGCGGGGGCCCTGCCCGGGCTTGCGGCCGACCTCCGACAGGCAGCCGCGGCGGTCCGCGCGCTTCCGACCGCTGGCGGATGACCGCCGTCGCCGTGCCGCCCGGCCTCGATCCGCTGAGCGGGACACCAGACACCCTGGACCGATGCCTCGCGACGCTCCTCGAGGCCGCTGACGCCGCCCAGGCCCTGGGGATCGAGACCGAGACCGTCCGCACCGCCCACGCCGACGCCGTCCGGCGCATGGGTTTCC
>JANMBS010000009.1:0-1974 GCA_031360525.1 Thermomicrobiales bacterium | reverse complement strand
AAACGCAGCCGGGTCGTCGCGGCGCCCGCGGCCCGGCCCACGATCTGGTGGCCGAGGCAGATCCCGAGCAGCGGCCGACCATCGTCGACGATCGCGCGGGCCAGCGTCACCTGCGCATCGAGCCGGGCCGGGTCGCCCGGTCCTGGCGACAGGATCACGCCATCGATATCCGCGGCGAGCACGTCGGCCGCGGTCGCGGTGTGTGGCAGGACCCGGACGCTCGCCCCGCGGAAGCGCATCGAGCGGACGATGTTGTTCTTGAGACCGAGATCCACGATGGCGATCCGCGGTCCGGCGTCGCCCGCGGACCCGTGGTCGGTGACAGCCGCCGGCGAGACCTGGCTCACGAAGTCCTGGTCCTCCCAGCGAGCCACTCCCCGGGCGCTCGCCACGGCCGTCTTCGGGTCGATCTCGCCGGGAGCCGTCACGATCCCGCGCAGCGAACCGTTGGCGCGCAGGTGACGGGCGAGGGCCCGAGTGTCCACGCCGGCGATGGCCGGGATCCCGGCGTCCCGTAGTAACGCAGCGAGCTGTCGCGCATCCTCGAGGACGGCGGCCGTCGCGTTGGCGACGACGAGGGCGCGCAGCCACGGCCGGACCGATTGGTCGTCGTCGATCATCCGTCCGTAGTTGCCGATCAGGGGATACGTCATGACCACGACCTGCCCGGCGTACGACGGGTCGGTGCAGACCTCCTGGTAGCCGGTCTGGCTGGTATTGACGACGAGATCGCCACCGGACGCGACCGCCGCACCGAAGGCCACCCCGGGAAAGATCGATCCATCCTCGAGCGCCAGCAAGGCCGGACCCAGGTCACCGATCCTGGGATCGACGACCGCGCTCGATCGGGGCGTCGGGGGCACGGGTCGGGCGATCACGTGGCTCCGGACAAAACGAACCCACCGGCCTCGCGGGCTCGGTGGGCAGACGCGTGCGCAGACATCGATGCCTCCTTCGCCGGCCTCACCGGACCGGTACGCCGGCCTCACAGGACCGGCCATGAAAGGACGATGTCAGGGTAGCATCCCCGGCCGTCGTCGAACGGCCGCCGACCCGCCCGAATCGAAACGCCCTTCCGAGAGTGACCAGAAGGGCGTTCCGACCGAAGGGATCCGTCCCGTCAGGGCTTGACGGCCTCCCAGTTCTGGTAGATGCCGTTGGCGTCGCCGGGCGCCTTGTCGTTCTTGAAGTAATAGAGCGGCAGTCCGTTGTAGGTGACCTGTAGCGTGCCGTCGTCACGGGTGATCGTGGCGAGCGTGCCGGTCACGCCGGTGCCGCCGGTCGGGGTCGCGCCGGCCGCCACGGTCAATGGCGGCCACGTCACGGCGCAGTCGCCCGAGCAGGCGCTCTTGCCGCTGTCCTTCGTGTCCTTGGTGAAGGTGTAGACGGTCATGCCGTCGTCACCGTCGACGAGGACCGTGCCAGCCGCTCCGACCGGCTTCGCCTCGACTGTGGCTGCGCCCTCGGCCGGCGCAGACGCCGCGGGCGGGGCGGCCGACGCGGGCGCCTGGATGGCGGTCGATGGCGACGCTCCGGTGGAGCTGCACCCAGCGACGAGGGCAGCCGTGATGAACAGGGATCCGACGATCCGGGCATACGATCGCATGGCGCAAGACCTCGCTACGGAGATGGTGCGTCGGCGGCTAGGCGTCCGACACGGGAACTACGTCGGGAGGCGGGGTTGCGGTTTCCTCCCGGCTGACACGACCCTGCAAGGGAGCCGGCCATCGGCGGGAGGCCGCGGCAACGGCTCACGCGTCACCATGTCCCGGACCCACTCCGCATCCGGGAATGTCGTGCCAGCCAAGAAACGAGAACTGCTCGACACCGGGACCGACAAGCGCTACATCCGGCGCGACGACCGTGGTCGCTTCACGAAGGATCAGGTCGACGTGGGCCGCAGTTCAGCCGCGGATCAGCGTCACCGGTCCGCCGGAGCGTCAAAGCCCGGCCAGGGCAACAAGGGCGACCGGA
>JANMBS010000002.1:0-2443 GCA_031360525.1 Thermomicrobiales bacterium | reverse complement strand
GTCGGGAGCTTCGGAACCGCCGATACTGGAGGTGTCCCCGGAACGAACCTGCGCGGTGCAGGGCTGTCCGGTTGCGCCCGGGACGGACCCGGGAAGGAGGTCCCCGATGATGACGGACGCGGAGCGGAATGCCGAGCACCTCGCGTGCTGGGACTGCAACTGTCACGGCTTCGTCAACGGCGTCGACTGGTGTCAGGATCCCGCCACGTGGTCGCCCGCGATGGCCGGGCGAGCCGCGGACATTCAGAGCGGCGCCTACGCCGAGCGCTTGCGAGCCGGTCTGCCCGAGTGGCCGCCGGATCTGCTCGATCCTCCGCCCGATCCGTCTCGCGGCCTGAACCGGACTTAGGTCGTCAGATCGGGACTTAGGGCGTCAGATTGGGCCTCAGGCCGTCCGGGGAGCTTCGCCGCCGGGAGAGCCGTCAGGGCTCGATCCATGAGTGAGATGGCGGAGAGGGAGGGATTCGAACCCTCGATGCAGGTTACCCCACATGGCGGTTTAGCAAACCGCTGCACTAGACCTCTATGCGACCTCTCCGTCGCGACGGCGGCCGGAATCCTAACATGACCGCAGCGGACTCAGACGAGAGGGAGAACGATGTCGAGGAGCGACCGAGCGAAGGACGCGCCGAGCCGTGACGAAGAGATCAGGGCGGCCACGATCGGCGAGCCCACGCGCGCCGATGGGCCGATCCACCTCGCCGAGTACGACCCCGTCTGGCCGGCGCTCTACGAACGCGAGGCGGCGCGCATCCTGTCGATCCTCGGCGATCGAGTCCGGTCGCTCGAGCACGCCGGCTCGACTTCGGTCCCGGGGCTCTCGGCCAAGCCGATCATCGACATGGTCCTCGCCGTCCCGGACTCGGCTGACGAAAGCGCGTATGTGCCGCCGATGGTGGCCTCGGGCTACGTCCTACGCATCCGCGAGCCGGACTGGTTCGAACACCGCCTGTTCAAAGGTCCCGACACGAACATCAACCTGCACACCTTCAGCGACGGCTGCCCGGAGATCGCGCGGATGCTGGCCTTCCGCGATCGCCTGCGCGAGCACGACGACGAGCGCATCCGCTACGAAGACACCAAACGCGAGCTGGCCTCACGCGAATGGACCTACGTCCAGTACTACGCCGATGCCAAGGGTGCGGTCGTCGAGGGCATCATCGAACGCGAGCTGGCCGGGCGGGACGACGCCAAGACGCGTTGACAGCGAGCGCGGCAATCGATACCGTCCGGGAACGCACATGAACACCTCCTTCTACTTTCGATGCCCGGCATGATCGTTTCCGGTCGATAGGACCGGGGGCACGGGTCGTGTCGGGCAAGCGAGCAGAGGCCAGACCTCTGCTTTTTTGTTTGGCCGACCGACTGAGGAGACACGAGCGCGATGTTCGTCGTGATGACCGTCGGCGCCAGCGAGGCCGAGATCCTCGGCGTCAAGAGCCGGATCCTGGCCGAGGGATTGACGCCGTTCGACCATGTCGGGAACGAGCGGACCGTCATCGCGGTCGTCGGCGAGATCGGTTCCCGGCGACCGGCCCTCCTTGAGCAGTTCGCGCGCCTGCCGGGCGTGGCCGCGGTCACCCCGATCAGTCGGCCTTACAAGCTGGTCTCGCGCGAGTTCCATCCCGAGGACACCGTCATCCGGGTCCTGGACGCGGTCATCGGCGACGGGTCGCTGACGGTCATGGCCGGGCCGTGCTCGGTCGAGAGCAAGGAACAGCTGTTCGAGACGGCCGACGCGGTCAAGGCAGCCGGGGCGACGATCCTGCGCGGCGGCGCGTTCAAGCCGCGGACCTCCCCGTACTCGTTCCAGGGACTCGGCGTCCAGGGCCTCCGCTATCTCGCCGAGGCGCGCGAGCGGACCGGCCTGCCGGTCATCACCGAGGTGATGGAGCCCAACCAGGTCGACATCGTGGCCGAGTACGCGGACATCCTCCAGATCGGCACCCGCAACATGCAGAACTACTCGCTGCTGCGCGACGTCGGGCGCGTCGCCCGGCCGGTCATGCTCAAGCGCGGCTATGGCGCGACCGTCGAGGAATGGCTGATGGCAGCCGAGTACATCGTCAGTTCGGGCAATCCCAACGTCATCCTGTGCGAGCGTGGGATCCGCACCTTCGAGACGTTCACCCGAAACACGATGGACCTGGCGGCCGTGCCGGTCATCAACCACCTGACCCACCTGCCGGTCATCATCGATCCGAGTCATGCCACCGGCAAGCGCTGGCTGGTCAAGCCGCTGGCTGTCGGGGGTGTGGCGGTCGGTGCCGACGGGATCATGGTCGAGGTCCATCCGCACCCCGACGACGCCCTGTCCGACGCCGAGCAGCAGCTCGACTTCGAGGGTTTCCGCGACATGATGGCCGCCGTCATCCCGGTCCACGAGCAGGTTCGCGGCCTCTACGGGCCCGGCGCGTGAGCGCGTCGCCGGCCGCCGACCTGC
>JANMBS010000334.1:0-8762 GCA_031360525.1 Thermomicrobiales bacterium | reverse complement strand
GGTGGCTACTCGACCGGGATGAAGCAGCGGGTCAAGCTCGCCCAGGCGCTCGTCCACGGTCCGCGACTGCTCCTTCTCGACGAGCCGACCAACGGGCTCGACCCGGCCGGGCGCGACGAGATGCTCGCGCTCGTCCGGCGGACCGGCACCGAGTTCGGCATCGCGGTCATCGTCGCCAGCCACCTGCTCGGCGAGATCGAACGGACCTGCGACTTCCTCGTCGCCATCGATGCAGGGCGGCTCCTGCGTGCCGCCCCGCTGGGCTCGTTCACCGAACGGACCGGCGTCCTTGCCATCGAGGTCGAGGAAGGCGCCGACGCACTCACGGCCGCCCTCATCGGACACGGACTCCAGGCAGTGGCCGATGGCCGGACCGTTCTCCTGGCGGTGGCCGAGGACGCGCACTACGACGTCGTGCGCGACACGATCGCGGAGCTGGGCCTCCCGCTGGTCCGCCTGGAGCAACGCCGCCAGAGCCTGGAAGACCTGTTCCGCGACGACCTGCCACCGGTCGCGGTTCAGGCGGCGTCGACGGGGAGTGGCGGTCAAACCGGGGCGACGTCGCCCGGCGGGGGAGCGTTGTGAGCGGCTCGCCTGCGCAGCCGGCCCGCTCGCCGTCGGCCGGATCGAGTGGTCCGGGCGGCAGCATCTACGACCTCGGCTACCAGGCCTACGACGGGCCGCGGCTCGGGCGCCGCAGCGCCGTCACCGCCTTGTTCCTGCAGACAGTCCGCTCCTGTTTCGGGATCGGGCGTGGCGGCCGGGCGAAGATCGCGCCGTTCGTGCTCGCGGGCCTGGCCGTCCTGCCGGCCGTGCTGGCTGTCGGGTTCGCGGCGCTCGCCGCGCAGGCCGGACCGGCCGGTGGTGCGATCGAGGACGCCTCGCCGATCAACTACGCGAGCTACCACGGGCTCGTCGCGGTCCTGATCATGTTGTTCTGCGCCGCCCAGGCACCCGAGCTGTTCGGGCGGGACCAGCGCTACGGCGTCCTGCCACTCTACTTCTCGCGGGTCCTGACCCGGACCGACTACGCCCTGGCGAAGGTGGGTGGTCTGATCGCCGCCTTGCTCATGGTCGAGCTGTCGCCCTACATCATCCTGTTCGTCGGGCGCGTCCTGGTCGCCCCCGACCCGGTCGCCGGTCTGACCGACGAGATCGGCGCGGTACCGCGCTTCCTGATCCAGGGACTGCTCGTCGCCGGATTGCTCGGTGGGATCGCGGGTCTCATCGCCGCCTTCACCCCGCGCCGTGCGTACGCGACCGCCGCGATCATCGCGGTCTTCATCATCCCGCCGATCATCGTGGCGATCATCGGCAATCAGGCCGGCGAGGATTTCGCGCGGATCGTCGTCTTCCTGAGCCCTGCTGACATCCTCGACGGGAGCAACGCGGCGATCTTCGGCTCGATTCCGGACAGCCCGATGGTCGCCTCGCTCGGACTCCCCGGTTGGGCGTACCTGGTGGCCGCCGGGGTCGGCGTGATCGGCTCGATCGGACTGACCGTCCGGCGCTATCTCAGGATCGCGGCATGACCGAAACGCCGCGCCCCGCCCCCGCCCTCGAGCTCGACCACGTCTCGCGTTGGTACGGCAATGTCGTGGCCGTCAACGACATCTCGTTCGGACTCGGCGCCGGCGTGACCGGCCTGCTCGGCCCGAATGGTGCTGGCAAGTCGACCCTCCTCCACCTGATGGCCGGCCTTCTGGCACCGTCGGCGGGGCGGGTCCTCGTCGAGGGCGCGAGCGCATGGCGCCGCCCCGAGATGTACCGGCATATCGGGCTCGTCCCCGAGCGCGAGACGGTCCACTCGTTCCTGACCGGTCTCGAGTTCGCGCGCCTCAACGCGCGACTCCAGGGCGTCGCCGACCCCGACGCGGCCGCCCGGGCGATCGCCACGGTCGAGTTGAACGACGCGGCGAACCGCCCGATCGGCACGTATTCGAAGGGGATGCGCCAGCGCGCAAAGATCGCCGGCGCGCTCGTCCACGAGCCGACGATCCTGCTCCTCGACGAGCCGTTCAACGGGATGGACCCGCGGCAGCGGTTGCACATGATGACGTTGCTGCGGTCCATGGCCGCTGCCGGGCGGACGATCCTGTTCTCGTCACACATCCTCGAGGAAGTGGAGCGCCTGGCCGACTCGGTGCTGGTGGTCTACGCCGGGCGACTGGCCGCGGCCGGCGACTTCCGCTCGATCCGGCGGCTGATGACCGACCGGCCGCACACGTTCACGGTGAGCTCGTCCGACGACCGCCGCCTCGCCTCGGCACTGATGGCCGACGCGTCGGTCTTCGGGGCGGAACTGGTCAACAGCCGGGTCGCCATACGCACCGCCGACTACGAGGCATTCACCCGGGCCCTACCGCAGATCGCGCGCGTGACCGGCGTGACCCTCTTCGAGGTCGCGCCCACCGACGATTCGCTCGAGAGCGTCTTCAGCTACCTGGTCCGCCGGTGAGCGTCATGGCGCCCCTCTTCGAGGTCACCCTGCGTGGCCTCCTCGGCCGGAGGCGGACGCTGCTGCTCGTCCTGCTGGCCGGGCTGCCTGTGTTGATCGCCCTTCTGATCCGCTTCAGCGGCGGCAGGCCCGACGCGGACCGCGTCCTCGACACTCTGGTCGTGCGCACGGTCATGCCACTCGTGGCGCTGATCCTCGGGACGGCGGCGATCGGCTCGGAGATCGAGGACGGGACGGCGGTCTACCTCATGGTCAAGCCCATCCCGCGCTGGCGGATCACGCTGGCCAAGGGCCTGGTCGCGGCCGGGCTGACCGCGGCGCTCGTCGTCCCGGCCGTCGTGCTGACCGGGTTCCTGCTGGGTGACCGGACGGACCCGATGACCGCCATCGTCGGTTTCTCGGTCGCGTGCCTCGTCGGCGGCAGCGCCTACGCCGTGGCGTTCATGGCACTCAGCGTCTTCACATCGCGCGCCCTCCTGCTCGGCCTCGCATACACCCTGATCTGGGAAGGTGTCCTGTCCGGACTCCTGGAGGGGACGAAGTTCCTGTCGATCCGGCAGGCGACCCTCGGCGTCGCGGCCGCCCTCGGCGTGGACGTGCCGGGCGACCCGCTCGTCCCCGCTGTCAGCGTGGCCGTGCTCGTCGTGGTGCTGGTCGGTAGCTTCCTGCTGGCCAGTTGGAAGCTCGCCAGGTTCGAGGTCCGCGGGGGCGACTGACCGCCACCGGGCGGTGACCGACCCATCGTCCGGTTGCGGCGAGAGCCGCACGGCGCCGACGTTCTGTCGTCGACTGCGAGGTGCTTGACCGATTTCTCTCGGGTCGCTAGATTCCCGATGACAAGCGACCTTGAACGATAAAGTCATGCGCCCTTGCTGACCAATCGTCGATCCGCCCGCAGACCTGAAGGAGTCCGTGTTGGACATCGGCGCATTCACGAGCGGACTGCTCACCGGCCTGCGCGAAGGCGTCGAGGCCGCGCTCATCGTGGCGATCATCTGCGCCTACCTGGCCAAGACGGGTAATTCCCGCTACTTCGCGCGCGTTTTCGTCGGAGCCGGTCTTGCGCTCGGGTTGAGCGCGCTGCTCGGGATCATCCTGTTCCAGACGGTCGGCGGCTTCGAGGAGCCGTACGAACAACTCTTCGAAGGGCTGACGATGATCGCCGCCGCCGCGGTCGTGACCTGGATGCTGTTCTGGATGCGCCGCCAGGCGCGCAGCGTCCGCGGCGAGCTCCAGGCGGCGGTCGATCGGGCGATGGACAACGGATCCGCGACGGCGCTGGCCGTGCTGGCCTTCATCGCGGTCATCCGCGAGGGCGTCGAGACCTCGCTCTTCCTGACCGGACAGGCAGCCGCGGCGGCGGCGGATGGCGGCGCGGTCTGGGTGCTCGTCGGCGCGGTCCTGGGCATCGCGATCGCGGTGGTGCTCGGGGTCGGCTTCTATCACGGATCCCGGCGGCTCAACCTCGCGACGTTCTTCCGTTGGACCGGCGTCGCGCTGGTGTTCATCGCGGCCGGCCTGCTCAGCTACGCGGTCCACGAGTTCGTCGAGATCGGGCTCATCAACATCGGCACGCAGACCCTGTTCGACATCAGCTCGACCCTGCCCCACGAGGGAGACGGCAGCATCATCGGGCAGATGCTCCGCGCGCTGTTCGGGTACACGTCGTCGCCCGAGGTCATCACCTTCGTCGTCTGGCTGACCTACGTGGTGGTCGTCCTGGCGCTCTTCCTGCGGCCCGTCAAGTCCGCCTCGGCGCCGCCGACGCCAGTCTCTGCACCGCCCCCCACGACCAAGACGGTCGAGGGCTGACGGCAGGGATCAGAACGGCAGGATCGCCCCAAGGTCGGGCAACGTGCCGTCCAGGCCGAACAGGAAGATCGTCCCGACGAACAGGCTGAACAGGCCGGCGACGGCGCCGACCGCGACGTAGATCTGCTCCCGCGCCTGGCTCGACACGAAGCTGACCGAGCTGAAGACGACGATCGCGAAGTTCGAGATCAGCAGCCCGATGACGAACGCGAACAGCATCGGGACGCCGAGGCCGGCGCTCGACGCGCCGCCGACCGCGGCGATCAGGAGGACCTGCGTCCCGGTCTCGGCGCCGACGCCGTGGATCATCCCGACGCCGAACGACGTCCGCGCGCCATACGAGCTCATCTCGAGCGGCTCGACGTGCTCGTGGCCGTGGATCCTCGCCTGCAATCGGCGCCACCCGTAGCGCATCCCGTCGAAGACGAGCATCCAGCGGCTCCGCAGCCGGAATCGCTCCCCGGCGCGGGCGTAGCGATAGACCGAGTACATGACCCACACGCCGAGGGCGACGAGCGTGAATCCGACGATACGGCCCATGATCGGATCGAGCCAGGCAGGAAGGAACGCTCCGAACACGATGGCGGCCAGGCCGAGGGCGATGACGACCGAGCCGTGACCGAGCGCGTAGAGCGTCCCCAGCCAGATCGCGTCCCCTTGTCCCGACAGGAAGCGCCCTCGACCGAGGATCGGCCGGGTCGCAAGGGCGGGTGCCAGGGTGGCTCCGCCCGGACCGGCGTCGTGGGCGCGGATCTCGAGCTCGCCGCCGTGGGCGTGCGAGTGGCCGGAGATCTCGCGGTGCTGCTCGGCGTGGGCGGCGTCGGCCATCCCCGTCGCGGCAGTCGTGCTGGTGATGTCCGTGATCGCCGCGATGTGGTCCCAGTCGATGCCGTGGCGGATGCCCAGCAGGAGACCGGTCAGCAGCACGCCGATGTCGACGGCGGTCGGGGCGATGGCGGCGCTGGCGCCGATGAGGTCGATCACGGGGTCCTCACGGGTTGGATGTCGGAGCGTAGCCCAGACGCGGTCATATCGCAACGGGTTGCATTTGGGGCAGGTTGCAACCCTCGTCTATGCTTTCGTCCGATGCGCGCGACCGGATCACTCCCGACCACCTCCGATGCCGCGTGGGCCGGCGTCCGGGATCGTCTGCGGGCTCGCGGGCTGCGCTGGACCCCGCAGCGGCGGACCCTCATCGAGGTCCTGTCCCGGAGCGACGGTCACGTCACCGGTGCCGAGCTGGTCGAGCGCTGCCGCGAGAGCGACCCGGGCACGATCCCCTCGACCGTCTACCGGACGCTCGACGTCCTCGAGCAGCTCGGCCTGCTCAGTCACAGCCACGGCGCCGACGGGCGTGAGGAGTTCCACGTCCTGCCGGCCGCCATCCACGGCCATCTCCACTGCATCGATTGCGGGACGACCTGGGAGATCGAGGCCGACGAGGCGGCCGGCTTGGTCGAGTCGCTGGAGCGTCGTCGCGGCTTCGCGGTGGATGTCACCCACCTCTCGATCGCCGGGCGATGCAGCGATTGCACGGCGACTCTTGACGCGGCGGCCGCCACGGACGCCGGCGGCACCGGGGATGGGGACGCATGGGCGAGCTGACCGGCGGTCGAGAGGCGGCCCCCGACACGCGGCCCGGACCCGTCGAGCGCGTCGTCCCCGGGCCCGGCCAGGAATCGGTCTGGGACTATCCCCGCCCGCCGCGGATCGAGGCGGTGCCGGAGCGTCTGCGCGTCATCGTCGACGGCGAGGTGCTGGCGGAGACGACGCGCGGGTTCCGGGTGCTCGAGACCGCCGGCGCACCGGTCTACTACTTCCCGCCCGAGGATGTCCGGATGGACCGGTTGGCGCCGAGCCCGCACCAGTCGGTGTGCGAATGGAAGGGTGATTCCTCGTACTACCACTATGCGGTGGGGGATCGGCTCATCGAGAACGTCGCCTGGTTTTATCCGGACCCGAACCCTGGCTACGCGGCGATCCGCGACCACCTGGCGTTCTACGCGGCCCGGGTGGACGAGGCCTGGGTCGGGGACGAGCGAGCGACACCACAGCCCGGCCGGTTTTACGGCGGCTGGGTGACCTCGCGGATCGTTGGCCCCATCAAGGGCGAGCCGGGTTCAGCCGGCTGGTAGCGAGCGCGCTCGAGAGGAACGCGATCAGTCCCCGGTCGGCACGCCGACGATGTTGAAGCCGCCATCGACATAGAGCGTCTCCCCGGTGACGGCGCTCGACAGGTCCGAGGCAAGGAATAGCGCGCTCGCCCCGACATCCTCGGGCGTGATGTTGGCCCGCAGCGGAGCGACCTCCGCGAATCCGCGGTACATCCCCTTGAAGCCGGCGATCCCCGCCGCCGCCAGCGTCCGGACCGGCCCGGCGCTGATCGCGTTGACCCGGACGCCGTCAGGCCCGAGGTCGGCGGCGAGATAGCGGACCGACGCCTCCAGCGCGGCCTTGGCGACGCCCATCACGTTGTAGTTGGCGACGACCTTCTCAGCCCCGTAGTAGGACAGCGTGATGATCGACGAGCCCCGACGGAGAAGCGGCCGCGCCTCGCGCGCGAGCGCGACAAGCGAGTAGGCCGAGACATCGAGGGCCAGCGCGAACCCATCGCGCGAGGTATCGACGAACTCGCCCTCGAGGTCCTCGCGCTTTGCGTAGGCCAGCGCGTGGATGAGGATGTCGAGCGAATCGTGGGTCTCGCCCCAGCGCGCGAAGACGGCACGGATCTGCTCGTCTGACTGGACGTCGCACGGCTCGACGAAGGTCGCGCCGATCGACGTCGCGAGCGGGCGCACTCGCTTTTCGAGCAGGCTCTCCACCGACGAGAAGCCGATCTCGGCGCCTTCGGCATGGAGGGCCTGGGCGATCCCCCAGGCGATCGAGTGGTCATTGGCCACGCCGAAGATGAGCGCCGTCTTGCCGTCGAGCAGTCCCATTCATTCCTCCGCGTGCCGTCGCCGGGCAGCCTACCATCGGCGGGTGACGACGGATCGGCGGCTCCGGGAGGCACTCCGCGGTGTGCGCGGCCTCGTCCTCGATGCCGACGGCGTCCTCGTCCTCCAGGGCGAGCCGCTCCCGGGGTCGATGGAGGCTGTGGCTTCGCTCGGCCAGCGCGGCATCCCGTTCCGGGTGGTCACGAATTTCTCGCAGCTCCACCGCGAGACGCTCGCTGGTTGGTTTGCGAGAGGGGGGCTCCCGATCGACCCGGATCGGATCATCACCGGGACTTCGGCCACGGCCGCCCACACGGCGGCCCGCCACCTCGGCCGCCCCTTGTTCGTGCTCGCCGCGGACGACGCCAGGCGCGAGTTCGTCGGCCAGACGATGCTGACCGCCGACGAGGCGGAGGCCGCGCCGCCCGGCAGCGTGGCGGCGGTCGTCATCGGCGACGCGGGCGATGACCTGTCGTACCGGAACATGGATGTCGCGTTCCGTCTCGTCCGGGGCGGCGCCGAGCTGCTCGCGATGCACCGCAACCCGTGGTGGCTGACGCCGAAGGGCGAGACGCTCGACGCCGGCGGCTTCGTCGTCGGGCTCGAGTTCGCGACCGGGCGCCGGGCCCACATCCTCGGCAAGCCGTCGCCCGAGGTCTTCCGCCAGGCGGTCGCTGGGCTGAACACGGATCTCGGCGAACGGCTGCCGCGCTCGGCCTTCGCGATGGTCGGTGACGACCTGCGCGCCGACGTCGCGGCCGCCCAGCGGGTCGGCATGCAGGGGATCCTCGTGCTGTCGGGCAAGACCGACGCCGCCGAGGCCGAGCAGGCCAGAAAGGGCGCCCGCGGCCCGGACGGCATCGCCGCCACGCTGGCCGATGTCGTGGCCGCGCTAGACTGACCGCAACCTTTCCGACACCTTGACCTGACACGAGGGCCACGACCATGACGACCGATTCCGCGCCGCGGATCAAGATCACGTACGCGACCCTGAGCGCCGACAACGAGGGGCTGCACTCGGGCTTCGAGTCCGCGCTGGAGCGGACACGGGCGACGCTCGGCGGCCACTACCGCAACTTCATCGACGGGGAATGGCGCGACGGCGAGGGAACCTTCGAGGCGCGCTCGCCGATCGATCGCGACATCCTCCTGGGCACGTTCGCGCGCGGCACTGCGGCCGACGTGGACGATGCCATCGCGGCGGCCCGAGCCGCCCAGCCCGCATGGGCCGCCGTCCCGTGGCGCGAGCGCGTGGCCATCATCACGCGCGCCGGTGACCTCATCAGCGAACGGCTGATGGAGCACTCCGCGGACATGGCGCTCGAGGTCGGCAAGAACCGCATCGAGGCTCTCGGCGAGGTCGAGGAGTCGGCGGACCTGTTGCGCTACTACGCGACCACGATGGAACAGAACGACGGCTACGACCACGAGATGGGCAACCTCGGCGACGCCGCGGTCCATACCCGCTCGATCCTTCGCCCGCACGGCGTCTTCGCGGTCAGCACCCCGTTCAACTTCCCGATGGCCCTGGCGACAGGGCCGACCGGCGCAGCGCT
>JANMBS010000557.1:0-5385 GCA_031360525.1 Thermomicrobiales bacterium | reverse complement strand
CCAAGGGCCAGGAGCTCGAGGACCAGTACTTCGGCTCCATCCGGCCACGGATTCTCGCGTTCATGATGGATCTCGACCGCGAGCTGTGGCGGCTCGGGATCCCCGCCCGGACCCGTCACAACGAGGTCGCCCCCGGGCAGTTTGAGATCGCTCCGATCTTCGAGACCACCAACATCGCCTGCGACCACCAGATGCTGACGATGGAGACGCTCCGTCGCGTCGCCCCGCGCCACGGGCTGCAGTGCCTGCTGCACGAGAAGCCCTTCGCGGGGATCAACGGCTCGGGCAAGCACAACAACTGGTCGATGGGCACCGACGAGGGCGAGAACCTCCTCGATCCCGGCAACGATCCGCACGCCAACGCCCAGTTCCTGGCGTTCCTGGTGGCGGTCATCCGGGCGGTCAATGTCCATGCCGACCTGCTCCGGGCGAGCATCGCCGACGCCGGCAACGACCATCGCCTGGGCGCCAACGAGGCCCCGCCGGCGATCGTCTCGATCTTCCTCGGCGCCCAGCTCGTGGACGTCATCGCTCAGCGCGAGGCGGGCCCCGCGGCCGCTTCGAAGAAGGGTGGCGACGTCGAGCTTGGCGTCACCTCGCTGCCGGTCCTCGCCGCGGACGCCACCGACCGAAATCGGACCTCGCCGTTCGCCTTCACCGGCAACAAGTTCGAGTTCCGCGCGGTCGGCTCGTCGGCCCCGATCTACTGGCCGCAGACGGTCCTCAACACCGCCGTCGCCGATTCGCTCAAGCAGCTTGCCGATGAGCTCGATGCGCTCGACCACGGCGACTTCGAGAGCCTGACCGGGATCCTGTCGGGCATCGTCAAGGCCAACAAGCAGGTCCTGTTCGAAGGCAACGGCTACTCCGAGGCCTGGCATGTCGAGGCCGAGAAGCGCGGCCTGCCCAACAACAAGACGACGGTCGATGCCCTGCCGGCGCTGACGACCAAGACCGCCAAGGACCTCTTCTCGAGCTTCGGTGTGCTGTCCGAGCGCGAGCTCGCATCGCGCGTGGAGGTCAATTGGGAGCGCTACGTCAAGATCGTCGACATCGAGGCGAACTGTGCCGTGGACATCGCCTCGACGATGATCCTGCCGGCCGCCGCCCGCTACCTCGGCGAGCTCAACAACGCGCCCTCGTCGAAGGGGATCAACACCATCTGCCAGAAGGTCTCGACCCTGGCCGACTCGTTGGTCGACGCCGTCGAGGCGCTTCAGCACGCCCAGCACGATGCCCACGAAGCGGGTTCCGTGAAGGCCGAGGCGACCGCCTTCGCGACCGAGGTCATCCCGGCCCAGGCAGTCCTGCGCGCGGTCGTCGACGAGCTCGAGACACTGGTCGCCGACGACCTGTGGCCGCTCCCGAAGTATCGCGAGTTGTTGTTCCAGTACTGACCTCGACCCTCCGGACCCACGGTCCCTGGGCGCCCCGCGTTCGGTCATGATGCACGGGCCAAGCGGGCCGGATCGGCGGCACCCGGACCAGTCCTCGGCGCCGCGGGGGATCCCAGTGCAGGACGTCGACATCCGGCCGATGCGATCGCTCGGCCTGCTGTCGGTCGCCCACGCGCTCAACCACGCACAGGCGGTCCTGCTGCCACTGGTCTTCATCAAGATCATCGACGAGTTCGCCATCGGGGTCGACGACGTGGCGTTCCTGGTCGCCTTCGGGGCGTTCGCGGCCGGCGCCGTCCAGCTCAGTTACGCCTACCTGACGCGGGTCGTCTCGCGCCGCCGGTTGCTCGGTTTCGGCGGGATCCTGTTCGGTGGCGGAATGGCGGCCCAGGCGCTGGCCACCAACTTCCTGACCTTCGCCGTCCCGAACATCGCCTCGCGCATCGGCGGGTCGCCGCAGCATCCGGTCGGCAACGGCCTGCTGGCCGAGCAGTTCCCCACGGAGCGGCGCGGCTTCGCGATCAGCGCACACATCGCCGGTGGGAACGTGGGCACAGTCGTCGTGGCACTCATCGGCATCCCGGTGATCGCGGCCGTCGGCTGGCGTGGCGCATCGATCGTCTTCGGGGTGCCGGCCATCGCGGTTGCCATGGCGATCCTGTTGCTCGTCCGCGAGCGCGGCACGGACCGCGCGGCGGCGCTCGCGAGCGGCAGCGTCCGCGAGGCGTTCCGGCGGATCCTGCGCGACCGAGACTTGCGCTGGCTGTACCTCACGTCGGCGCTCGGCGGCGGCGGGCGCGGCCTCGGAGTGGTCAACCTCTTCGCGCTTATCTACATGACCCAGGTGCTCGGCCTCGACGAGGCGACCTCAGGGCTGATGTACGGAGCGCTGATCGTCTTCTCGGTTCCGATGCCGCTGGTGGCCGGCTGGCTGTCCGATCGGATCGGGCGCAAGCCGCTGATCATCGGCGTCTACCTCGGCGGCGCCATTTCGTTCATCGTCTTCCTGGCGGCCGGCACGTCCCTCGTCTGGCTGTGGGTCGGCATCGTGCTGATGGGCCTGTTCACATTCGCCGAGAGCCCCCAGCTCCAGGCATTGCTCGGCGACATCGCGCCGCCGTCGATCCGCGACGCCTCGTACGCGATCTATTTCGCAATGGCGTTCGGGGTCGGGTCGCTCTGGCTGGCCGTCTACGGCGCGGTGATCGCCGCGGTCGGGGAGGCGCAGGGCGTGCCGATCGTGTTCGGTCTGATGGCGGCCACGTTCGTCCTGGCCGCGCTCGGGACGGTGCCGATCCGGGCCGAGCAGCGGGCGCGTGAGAACGCCGCCTTCGAGGCGAACCTCGAGTAGGGGACGGGGGCGCCTCGGGAGCGGCTGGCATACTGCCGCCCAGGTTCGCCACGGCGGCGGCGCGCACGAGGGACTGCATGGACGCCCGGATCCTGCTCGTCGAGGACGATCCGTCGATCCGCGAGGTCACCGCCATCGGCCTACGCAACGCCGGGTTCACCGTCGAAACCGCGAACGACGGCGCCGCCGGTCTCGAGCGGTTCGGCGCCGAGGCGTTCGACCTGGTGTTGCTCGACGTCATGCTGCCGCGCCTCGACGGACTCGAGGTCTGTCGGGCGATCCGCCGGACCTCGACGATCCCGGTCGTGATGCTGACCGCGCGGGCGGACACCATCGATGTCGTGGTCGGGCTCGAAGCCGGTGCCGACGACTATGTCAAGAAACCCTTCGAGGTGCCCGAGCTGGTCGCCCGCGTCCGGGCCGCGTTGCGCCGCGCCGGCCGCGGGCCAGAAGACGCCGACCGCCTCCAGCTCGGACCGATCGCGATCGATCTCGCCGGGCGGACGGTGAGCCGCGACGACGAGCCCATCGCGCTGACCCGAACCGAGTTCGACCTCCTGGCCGAGCTCGCCCGTCATCCCGGGCAGGTCCTCAGCCGTGACACGCTGCTCGACCGGATCTGGGGCTACGACTATCTCGGCGATTCGCGACTGGTGGACGTCGCGATCCAGCGGTTGCGAGCCAAGATCGAGACAGATCCGGCGGCGCCTGCCCTGGTCCTGACCGTCCGCGGCTCCGGATACAAGGCCGTGCGCTGAGCCCGATGCCGGCGATGCGCGGGATCCGGGCCCGGCTGACCGCCACGCTCGTTGCGCTGGTCGCGCTGACAGCCGTCTTCCTCGGGGCTGGGGCGTACCTGTTCGTCGAGTCGAGCCTCCACGCCCAGGCGCTGCGCGACGCCGCGGCGCAGGCTACGTTCGACCTGTCGGTGACGGTCCCGGGCCGGGGACTCTCGGTGGACCCGGCCCGCGAAGACATCGTAGACAGCGCCCTGCGCGAGACGTTCCTCCAGCGCCGGATCGACTCGATCATCGATGTCGGAGGTGGGCAGCCCCCGGTGGCCTCGAGCGATGGGCTGGCTGGCGCCCTCGGGACACTGCCTGCCGACCTCGTGTCTCGGGTCGGCGCCGGTGAGCTGGCCTATGCCTGGACGACCATTGCCGCGGTGCCGCGGTTGGTCGTCGGCGGGCGTCCGTCGGGCGGCGGCCCGGCGTTCTACTTCGTCCATGACGTCAGCGCGATCGACGAGGCGCTCGGCCAGCTCCGGCTCGCACTCATCACCGGTTCGCTGATCCTGGTTCTCCTCGCGCTGCTGGTCGCGCGGGTCATCGCCCGCGGCGTCCTGGCTCCGGTCGAGGCCGCCGGCCGCGCCGCCGAGCGGATCGAACGCGGTGACCTGTCGGCGCGCGTGCCGGTCACCTCCGACGACGAGTTCGGGACATGGGCCGAGCGCTTCAATCGGATGGCCGACGCGCTTGCGGACACGATCGGCCGGCTGGCCGCAGCCGAGGCCCAGAACCGGCGTTTCGTCGCAGATGTCGCCCATGAGTTGCGAACGCCCCTGGCGGCGTTGGTCGCAGAGGCATCGATCCTGCGCGAGCACCTGGCCGACCTGCCACCCGAGAGCCGGCGCGCCGGCGAGCTGCTGGTGAGCGACGTTGGCCGGCTGCGCCTCCTGGTCGACGATCTCATGGAAATCTCGCGCTTCGATGCGCGGGCAGAGCAGATCGCGCTCGAACCCGTCGACCTCGGTCGCCTCGTCGCAATGGTCGCGGCGGCCAGGCTGCCCGACGCGACGCTCGACCTCCCCGCCGCCCCGCTCGTTGTCGAGACGGACCCGCGTCGTCTGGAGAGGATCCTCGCGAACCTTCTCGATAACGCCCGCGAGCACGCCGCCGGAGCGCCTGTCGAGGTGGCCCTCAGCGCGGACCGAGAGGTGGTCGTCCTGACGGTCGCGGACCGCGGCCCCGGTGTCCCGCCGGACGCGCTCGATCGGATCTTCGATCGGTTCTACAAGGCGGACCCGTCGCGCCACGGGGGGAGCAGTGGGCTGGGCCTGGCGATCGCCTTGGAGCATGCAGGGCTGCTCGGTGGGTCACTGGCTGCGACCGGTCGGGCGGGTGGCGGCCTGCGGATCGAGTTCAGGATGCCTGTGACCGGATCGTTACCTCGCGGCGATGGAACGGCGAACAGCGGCGACCATGCTGGGACTCCGAACACATTCGATCAGGAGACCCAGTCATGAAGCGCATGTCATCGATCCTCGCCCTGGGGTTGCTCGTCGCGATGGTGACCGCCTGCAGCGGCCCGACCGGCGGTCTCGGGTCCGTCCCGACAGCCGTGCCGATCCCCTCCGACCAACCGGGGGGCCCGGGCCCGACATCGGCGCCAGGTGCATCCACGGAGGCGACCGAAGGCCCGGCCACGACTCCATCGAGCACACCGTCGGCGGCGCCGAGCGCAACGCCGGACTCGAGTGGGACCATCATCGTGCGCGCCTACTTCGTGTTCGGTGGCGAGCCCGGCAGCGCGGGCCTCGTCCCGGTCCTCCGCGAGGTGCCCAAGACCACCGCGGTCGCGAATGCGGCGATGGCCGCCGTGCTGGCCGGCCCGACGGCCACCGAATCGGGAGAACGG
>JANMBS010000556.1:0-4325 GCA_031360525.1 Thermomicrobiales bacterium | reverse complement strand
GCCGGTCGGCCTCGGCGTTCTCGGGCAGGTCCGTATCGAGCAACAGGACAGGGACTCGACCGACCTGGGCGACCCAGACCGCGACCGACAGGTCTCGACCCGGCAGCTCGATGGTGACGGTCATGGGCAGACCAGATGGGTCCTGGACCCGACCGAGCGGCAGCCGGCTCAGGTCGTAGTCGGGGTAGTCGTGCTCCTGGTGGCCGTCGGCGTCGATCGCCTGGCGGAAGTAGCCCTTGCGATAGAGCAACCCGACCCCGATCGCCGGCAGGGCCATGTCGCTGGCGGTCTTCATGTGGTCGCCGGCCAGGACCCCGAGCCCGCCGGAGTAGATGCCGAGCGATTCGTGAAGGCCGTATTCGGCACAGAAATAGGCGATCGGGCCTTCGAGGGCATCCCCGTAGTGACGCTGGAACCAGTGCCCGGCGCCATTTGCCATGTAGCTGTCGAAGTCGGCCAGGACGTCGTGATATTCGGCCAGGAAGCGAGGATCGTCGAGCAGGCGCGACCAGTCGGTCGGACCGCTGATGACCGGGATCGGGTTCCGGTAGCGCGCCCACGCCGTCCGGTCGATGGCACCGAACAGGCCGCGTGTGCGGGGGTGCCACGTCCAGTGGAGGTTGTAGGCCAGGCGTCGGAGGCCTTCGAGCCTGGGTGGGAGCGGGAAGCTCGCAGCCGGTTGCGAAGGGACGCGCACGGGATCCATGAGGCGGCATCATACCCGGTCGGACAATGAGAAAAACCGGTTCAGCCGGCGGGTCGTCCCGCCCTGCGTGCGGTCTGGCGGCAACGTCCGAGCGGGCGACGCGTACGATGCCGGGCATGCCGATTCGCGTCGCGATGCTCGCCTCCGAATGCGAACCGTGGGCCAAGACCGGTGGTCTTGCCGATGTCGTTGACGCGCTCGCCCGGGCGCTGGACGATCTGGGCGACGCCGAGCTCGAGACGCCGGTGGACGTCTTCCTCCCGCGCTACCGCGGGATGCCTGAGCCGGCGAGCGTCGAGAGGACGCATGCGCTCCGAATCCCGGATCCGCGCGCTCCGTCGGGCATCAGCACCGTGACCGTCATCGACGTGCCGGCGAACGGCTACCGATTGCGCCTGGTCGATCACCCGGCCGCGTTCGATCGCGACGGCTTTTATGGCGACGCTGTCGGCGACTACCCCGACAACGCCTGGCGGTTCGGGCTGTTCTGCCGGGCGGCGCTGGAAGCCCTCCGGGTCGACGGAAAGCCGATCGACGTCCTCCATCTGCACGATTGGCACACCGCGGCGGCGGCCATCCATCGCGACGTCCGGTACGCGTCGGATCCAGTCCTCGATGGTGCGGCGATCGTGCTGACCCTCCACAACCTCGCGTTCCACGGCTGGACGCCGAAGGAGGCGCTGAGTCAGCTCGGGCTGGCGCTCGGGGATGGGGTCGTTCCCTCCGACGCCGACGGCATCGACCTGCTGCTCAGCGGGATCGAGCGCGTGGAGCTGGTCAACACGGTCTCGCCGGGGTTCGCGGCCGAGGCGTTGACGCCTGCCTTCGGGATGGGGCTGGACGGCGCGCTGCGCGCCAAGGGCGACCGCTTCTTCGGGATCCTCAATGGCCTCGATACGAAGGTCTGGGACCCGGCCAACGACGCCGACCTGGCCGCGCCGTACTCGCTCGAGGACCGTGGAGGCAAGGCAGACTGCCGCGCGGACCTGCTGACCCGCATCGGGTTCGACGCCGCCGACGACGGTCCGGTCATCGGGATGATCGGGCGGCTGGACCCGCAGAAGGGGTTCGACCTTCTCTTCGGAGCGGCGCCGACCCTGTTGAAGCGCGGGGCGCGGCTGGTCGTGCAGGGGAGCGGCCACCCTGAGTTGGCCGATCCATTCCGCGAGATCGCCCTGGCCAACCCCGACCGGGTGGCATTCATCGAGCGCTTCGATCGTGTGATGGCCCGCAAGATCTACGCCGGGGCTGACTTCTTCGCGATGCCGTCCCGCTTCGAGCCGTGCGGCCAGGGTCAGATGATCGCCCTCCGCTACGGCACTCCACCGATCGTCCATCGGGTCGGTGGCCTGGCCGACACGGTCATCGACGAGATCGGCCACCCGGGCGAGGGCACCGGTTTCAGCTTCGTCGGTCCCACGGTCGCCCGACTGCTCGCGGCGTGCGACGCGGCGATGCGGTTACGAGCGCGCGGCGGGGCTGCCTGGGAGGGGCTCCTGGATCGCGGGATGGCTGTCGATTTCGATTGGGTGTCCGGCGCCGCGCCACGCTACCTCCACGCTTATCGCCGGGCGGTGGAGATCCGGGGCCGGGGTCGCGCGGGTCCCGCGGGCAAGGCGGGCGCGGCGGGCCGGTCGGTCTAGGCGAGCGCTCGGAGAAGAGCCGCCGTGGTCGCAGCTGGATGGGTTCGTTGGGGTGCATGCGGTGCCCCGGCGAGCGTCAGGATGTGGTCGGCGCCGATCCGCGCAGCGAAGCCCGGGAGGACGGCGTCGGGGACGTATCCGCCGGCGATCGGATCGGCACGGATGAGCCAGGTCGGGATCCCATCGGCTGCCGGGTCGGACAGATCCGCCAGGCCGCCGTCCCAGTCGCCGTTGTCGAGGAGGACCGCGCGCGCAGCTTCGAAGTCGACCTGGGTCAGCGCCTCTGCCTTGGCGAGGATGTCCTCGGCGAACCAGTCCGGGTTCTGCTTGGCCAGCCTGTCGCGGTTGGTCGCGAGGTCGCGGGTCGGGATCTCTGACGGATCGCTGGCCATCATCGAAATGAGCGCGTAGGGGACCGCCGGCGGGTCGAGCAGGACGAGCGTCGCCGGCCGGATCCCATCCCGCGGCAGCGCCGCGGCGGCCATCCCGCCCCAGCTGTGGCCGACGATCTGGACCTCGGGCACGTCCAGACCCGTCGCTCGGACCCAGGCGGCGAGGTCGGCGGCGTTGTCGCGGAACCGATGGTGGCCCTGCCAATGCCCCGTAAGGCCGTGACCCGGCTGATCGACCGCGACGACCCGGCGTCCCGTGGCAGCCAGCGCAGGCCCGACCCGCCACCAGATCCTGGCCGAGGCCGTGACGCCATGGACCAGCACCAGCGGTCGCCCGGCGGGATCGCCCCACGTCAGGGCGGAGAACGGGATCCCTGCAGCCCCGGTAGTGGCGCGCGTTCCGCCGCCCGGGTCGGCGTCTTCAAGCGCCGCCGCGACGGCCGGCGGGAGGTCGGACGTGGTCGCCACGATCGCGGCGGGGAAGGTCGCGGACATCGGGCCGACCGTACCACGCTACGATGGGGATGCACGTGCCAAGCAGAGAGGCAACATGGCCAAACAGTTCGTCGTCGAGTTGAAGAACGAGCCGGGTGCGATGGCGACCCTCGCCGAGGCCCTCGCGGCGCGCGGTGTCGACCTCCGCGCGATCGGTGGCGGGAGCATGGGCGGCAGCGGCCACATGATCATGACCACCGCCGATGACGACACGACCAAGACCGTCCTTGACGAGAAGGGCTACAACTACATCGAGGGTGAATCGATCCTCGCCGAGGTCGACGATCGACCGGGTGGGATGGCCCGCCTCGCACGCGCCCTGGCGGATGCCAACGTCAACATCTACGGCCACCTATTCCTCGGCCGCTGGGGAGATCGCGCAACTTTCGCCTTCGTGGTCGACGATCCCGAGGCCGCTCGCCCCATCCTCGAGCGCAAGGACTAGGCCCCTCCCGCTCAGCGTCCGAGTGTGCGACCGTTCCTGCGTGGAACTGCCGACGGTCGTCACGATCCTGGTGGCCCTGGTCGTGCTTTGGGGCGTCCTCCTCATCGTCTTCTGGGCGCTTCGCCCGAAGGGCGTCTCGGTGCGCGAGATGCTCGGCCTCATCCCGGACATCCTGCGACTGCTTCGCTCGCTCATCGGCGATCCGTCGGCGCCGCTCGACGTCCGGCTGGTCCTGGTCGGTCTTGTGGCCTGGATCCTGTCGCCGATCGACCTGATCCCGGAGTTCATCCCCGTCCTCGGCCCGATGGACGACGTCGTGGTCGCCATCGTGGCGATGCGCTACGTCCGGCGCCGCGTGGGGACGGACGATCTCCGGCGGCGCTGGTCCGGGTCGGCCGCCGGCTTCGCGATGCTGCTCACGGTGATCGGTACTGACCGGACGTCGGACCCTGCCTGACACGCCTCCGATCGGGCCTCGGCTGATTCGGGCCACATCGGCTATGCTAAGGGCCTTCGTGCTCGAAGGGCGCTCCGGTCAGCGCCCCGGTCTCACACCGTTTCGACCTCGATCCACACCTACGCCCTGACCGGGCCCCGCACGTGCGGGAGGGCCTCGTCAGGAGTCTTTCTCCCTATGTCCTTCG
>JANMBS010000515.1:0-6094 GCA_031360525.1 Thermomicrobiales bacterium | reverse complement strand
GAGGCCGCGGTCGAGTCGTCCGCCGAGGGCCTCGCGGCACGGCCCGATGTCGACGTGGTCGTCATCGCGACCCCGCACAGCACGCACCTTCCGCTGGCCCTCCAGGTCGCCGCCGCCGGCAAGCACGTCTACCTCGAGAAGCCGATGGCCCTCGACGTGGCCGAGTGCGACCAGATCATCGACGCCTGCCGAACGGCCGGCGTGCAGCTGACGATCGCCAAGCAGACGCGCCACATGGAGATGTCGATGCGCGCCAAGGCGTTCATCGACGAGGGTCGCATCGGCCGGATCCTGTTCCTCCGCCCGATGAGCGTCACGCCGGGCGCCGGCTTCGCCAATGTGCCGCAGAGCTGGCCGTCCGATCCACGCGAGGGCGACGCCTTCCTCGACTGGGGCGCCCATGCCTGCGACGCCATCCGCTGGTTCACCGGCGCGGATGCCGTTCGCGCCTACGCCGACTACGACAACTTCACGGGCCTGCCGCTCGAGAACCCGACCGTGATGGCCCAGTTCCGGATGACCAGCGGGGCGATCGCCCAGGTCCTGATGTCGTACGAGATCGGGCCGTCCGGGTTCGGCACACGGCGGAACAACCAGTACGAGATCGTCGGCACGGACGGCTCGATCTTCTGGGACCTCGACCGGCTCGACCTGGTCAGCGGCGACCGTGACGTCCAGACCTGGGAGCTGCCGAGCTGGACCCTCCCCGACTTCAAGCCGCGTGATTCGCGGCGGGTCGGCAACACCGCCCGCCAGTTGGTCGACTTCACCCCCTCCGTGCGCGCCGGCCCGCGACCCCGGATCACCGGCGAGGACGGCCGGGCCGCGATCGAGATGACCCAGGCGGCCAGGCTCTCCGCCCAGACCGGGCGGGCCGTCGACCTGCCGCTGGCCGACGCCGGGCCTGCCTGAAGTGAAGATCACCGACGTCCGGACGATGCTCCTGCTCGGCCCCGATCCCCACGGGGTCGGCGGGCTGGAGCGCAGCTGGCACGTGCTCCTCGTGCGGCCTCGAATACCACTTCTGGGACGCGAAATGGATCGGCCAGGTCGTGCGGCGCGATGGCGTGCCGCTGTTCGACGAGACGGGCCACGTCCCGCTCACCGACGCGCCCGGGTTCGGGGTGGAGATCGACCCGACGATCGCCGAGCGCTATCTGGCGCCGGGCCAGTCGCTCTTCTGAGGCCGTCACCGTTTTCTTGACTGCGGGTTTGCCGCCACCGTAGATTGTCGACAATGTGCGCCGCCGCAGCGGCGCCCCGAGCCGGCAGGGAGTCCCACAAGATGGTCGACATCGCGCTCCGGCTCGACGGGGTCTCCCGCCACTACGGGGCCGTCCGCGCGGTCGACGACCTGTCGCTCAGCATCCCGTCCGGCGCCTTCGTCACCCTCCTCGGGCCATCGGGCTGCGGGAAGAGCACGACTCTCAGCCTGATCGCCGGCCTCGATCGTCTCGATGAAGGTCGCATCCTGCTGGGCGACGAGGACATCACCGATACCCCGCCCAACGAACGGCGGATGGCGATGGTCTTCCAGAACTACGCCCTCTATCCGCACCTGTCCGCGTTCGACAACATCGCCTTCGGACTCAAGCTACAGCATCGACCGAAGGATGAGATCCGGTCGCGGGTCGCGGCCGTGGCGGCGGCGCTCGACATCACGCACCTCATGACGCGCAAGCCGGGTCAGATGTCCGGCGGCCAGCAGCAACGGGTCGCCCTCGCCCGTGCCCTGGTCAAGGAACCGCTGGTGTTCCTGCTCGATGAGCCGTTCAGCAACCTCGATGCGGGCCTTCGCAGCCGGATGCGAACCGAGGTCAAGCACCTCCACCTGAAACTGGGCACCACGAGCGTCTTCGTGACCCATGACCAGGAAGAAGCGATGAGCCTGTCCGACCTGATCGCGGTCATGCGCGACGGCAAGGTCGTCCAGCTCGGCACCACGCGTGAGATCTATCGAAATCCCCGCGACCTGTATGTCGCCACCTTCGTCGGCAAGCCGAAGATGAGCCTCGTGGATGGGTCCCTCGAGCACACCGACGGCGAGGTCGCGTTCCGATCCGCGGATCTCCGCATCCCGATGGGTTCGCCCACGCGCCTCGGCCTGGTCGACGGCGAGTGGCCGTCGGTCGTGCTGGGTATCCGCGCCGAGGACGTCCGCGTCCTCGTGGACGAGGCGGAGCCACCGGCCGGTAGCTTCGGGGCGACGGTCGCCCTGCTCGAACCGATCGGCTCGGACACGTTCGTCGAGCTGCAGGCCGGCGAGGCCACGGTCGTCGCGAGGGTCGCCCCGGACGTGAGACTCGAGATCGGCCAAAGTGTTCGCGCGATGCCCGCGCCCGGGCGGGTCCACCTGTTCGATCGCGAGAGCGGGGCGCGGATCATCCAATGACCGTCGCGGGCGAGCGGATCGATTCGCCGCGCTAGATCGAGCCGATCTCGGCCTCGGCGGCCTCCAGGATCCGCACCCAGGCGGTCGCGCCACCGTCGGAATGACCGGCCGTTCGCTCGCCCACCCACGCCGCACGACCGCGCTGCGAGACGAGGCCTCGCGTCCGCTCGACACCCTCGCGCGCCGCCACGATCGCCGCGGAGAGAGGCGCGTCCGTCGTGGTCGCCGCGGCGTCCAGACTCGGCACCAGCGCGTCGAGCATGGTCTTGTCGCCCACCGCGGCCTTGCCGCGGGTCGAGATGGAATCGGCCGCAGCCCGTGCCGCCCGCAGGCCACTGTCGAGGTCGACGTCGGGCGCCTCGCCGAGCTCCTTGGCCGCCGCGAGCAAGCCACCCATCGCCAGCGCCGAGAAGGTGGACGGATTCGTTCGGGCGATGGTCATGCCGACCGTCCGCAGGACCATGGCCGGCGTGGCATCCGGTGCCAGGTCGGCCAGTGCCGCGGCCGCGGCCAGGGCGCCGTCACCGACCGTGACGCCCAGGTCGCCGTCGCCGATCGCAGCGTCGAGGTCGCGCAGTTCGTCGCGCGCCTCGGCGACCCGGGGCAATGCGGCGATCAGGAGGCGTCGCAGCTCGTCGCCGGTCATCGCGACCGCGCGGTCACGAGCAGTAGAACGGCGAGCGAGCCGGCGCGTCGAGCCAGCCGGCGGTCCGGTGGTCGACACGCATCACGGTCAGCGAGGCGCCGGCCATCTCGAGGCTCGTCGCAAACTCACCGATATAGGGCCGGACCACCGTGACACCACGCTCCGTGAGTCCAGCGTGGACCCGTCGGTACAGGATGTAGAGCTCCTCGAGCGGCGTCGCGCCGAGGCCGTTGACGAGGACCGCGACGCGGTCGCCACTGACCAGTCCGAGGTCCGTCGCGATGGCTCCGAGCAGATCGTCGGCGACCTCGTCGGCGGTCTCCAGCGGGGCGCGACGGACGCCGGGCTCACCGTGGATGCCGATGCCGATCTCCATCTCGCCGTCGGCCAGTTCGAATGTCGCCTTGCCCGCCGCCGGCAGGATCGTCGGCGACAGCCCGACGCCCATCGAGCGGGTCCCGCTCAGGGCGTGCCGAGCCGCCTCGGCGACCTCCTCGAGCGAGCCGCCCGCCTCGGCCACCGCGCCGGCACATTTGAACGCGAAGAACATCCCGGCCACGCCCCGTCGCGCATCGGCCCGCTCCGGTGGTGCCGAGGCGACATCGTCGGCCACCAGGACCGTCGTGACCGCGATCCCCTCCGCGTCGGCGAGCTCGGCGGCGAGGTCGAAGTTGAGGACGTCGCCGCCGTAGTTGCCATAGAGGTACAGGACCCCGGCCCCGCCGTCGACGCCTCGGGTCGCCTCGAGGATCTGGTCCATCGACGGCGACGAGAAGACATTGCCGACGGCTACGCCCGAGCAGAGCCCGACCCCGACGAAGCCGAGGAAGACCGGCAGGTGACCCGATCCGCCCCCGGTCACGATGCCGACCCGGCCGGCCGACGGCGCATCGGCGCGGACGATCGAACGGCGGTCCGGGCCGACCGCCCGCAGCTGGTCCGGATGTGCGAGCAGGATGCCCTCCAGCATCTCGTCGACGAATGCGGCCGGGTCGTTGAGCAGCTTCTTCACATCGCTCCCTCGAAGGACCGTATCCTCGCGACATGACCATCCCCACCGCGGAACGGCAGGCCGAATTCCTTGCCGGCACCCCGAACGTGACCGTCGCCACCATCCGACCCGATGGGCTGCCGCAGCTGACGCCGAACTGGTTCCTGTGGACCGGCGAGGTGTTCTGGATCAGCACCGCGGCGGCGACCGTCAAGACGCGCAACCTCCGGCGCGACCCGCGGATCGTGCTGTGCGTCGACGACGTGCCCAGCGGCGACTACGTCCAGGTGACCGGCACCGCCACGCTCATCGAAGGCGACGCGGCCCGCGAGCCCACGCTCGCGCTGTGTCGCAAGTACATGCCCGCCGACACCGTCCACGCTCATTGGGAATCGCTGCTGGCGACCGGACCGCAGCTCATCATCGAGGTCCGCCCGCACCGCTTCCAGTGGCACGATCACTGACCGGTTCGACACGGACCTCGGCGAATGCACCGTGGGCGGAACTGAGCGGACGACCGAGCTTCGGCGCCCAGACAGCGTCCTCGAATGGCGCGCCCGGCGTCTCGCGCCCGTCGACGATCAGCCGGGCATGCGGGGCCCCGACCATCATCGCCCAGATGTCCTCGCTGTCGTGGAAGCCGCCGCCCTGGCCGTCGACCCAGAACGGTGGATCGGGAGCCTCCCAGAGCGCCTCGATCCGGTGATCGGCTGAGATCACGCGGAACCCGAACCCGTCCGGGCCATACGGGATCCGCTCGAACCGCGCCTCCACCGGCGACCGCTGGAGGGCCGCCCGATCCTCGCCCATCGCTCGCAACCTGGCCTGCTGGCGCTGGCCCAAGCCCGCGTCGTCGGTGAACGTCGCGGCAAGGCCGCCGGCGCCGACCCCCGGCAGTTCTACGAGGGCGACGTGGCCGGCGCCCAGCGACGCCGAGTAGGTGATGGCGTAGAGGCTCAAAAAGCCCGTTTCCGGACCGGTCGCTCCGTCGCGCAGCGTGATGACGAAGTGGTCCCAGTAGTGGATAAGCGCGCCGGGATGGATGACCGCCGGCACGCCGGTCAGCCTCGCTCCTGGGACGCCGCCCACACCCGCCGCGGCGTCATCGGCATCTCGCGCAGTCGCGGTCCGCCCGCCGCCACGATGGCCGACGCGACGGCCGCGCCGGCCGGGATGACCGACGCCTCGCCGATCCCCTTGGCGCCGAACGGACCATCGGGTGCCGGAACCTCGACCACGAGCGTGTCGATGTCGGGGATCTGGTGCGCACGCGGCAGCGCGTAGTCGAGGAACGAGCCGGTCAGCAGCTGACCCTCGCTGTCGTGGATCAGCTCCTCGTGGAGTGCCCAGCCGATCCCCTGCGCCGCGGCGCCGCGCATCTGGCCCTCGACAAGCGCCGGGTTGATCGCCCGACCGACATCCTGCGAGACGACGTAGCCCAGGACAGTGACGTCGCCCGTCTCGCGGTCGAGCCGGACGTGGGCGATGTGAGCGGCGGTCGACGGCGCGAGACTCCCCTGGACCGTCGAGGCGTGGCCCTCGACCGGCGGGAACGTGGCGCTGAAGTCGTGCAGCTCCTCGGCGAACTCGGCGATCGGACGGCCGAGATCGGGCGAGCCGACCGGCCGGATCATGCCGTCGACGATCTCGAGGTCAGCCGGGTCGATCTCCATCTCGAGCGCGGCGTAGGCCAGCATCTGGCGCCGGGCGTCGGCCGCAGCCTCGCGGATAGCGCGACCCGCCGAGTAGGTGATGACGCTGCCCCCGCTGAGGGGCGACTGGGGAGCGCCGTCGGTATCGAGCGCGACGACCTCGACGCGCGACGGATCGACCCCGAAGGTCTCGGCCGCGATGATCTGGAACGCGCCGGTCGTCCCGCTCATGTCGACGACCCCGGTCGTGATCGTGATCGAGCCGTCGGCGTTCAGCCGGCACAGCGCGGCGGCCGGAGCCTTGCCGCCGGGCCAGACGCCCAACGCGACCCCGACACCTTCGTCGGGGGGCAGGTCGTTGCGGCGTTGCCACAGCGGGTGCGCACTGGCCGCCTCGAGCACCGCGGCATGAC
>JANMBS010000119.1:0-2588 GCA_031360525.1 Thermomicrobiales bacterium | reverse complement strand
CCATGGGGCAACCCGAGGCCCTCAGCGAGCGAGCGGCGAACCACGCGCTTCGACCCATCGGACGCCTTGACCGCGTACTTTGCGGACGTCCGGATCGTGCCGCTGGTCGTCCCGAACCGGGTGTGATAGATGACCAGCGAGCGCTCCCGGCCCGACCCATTCGAATAGGCGAGCACGGCTTCGTCGACGCGGCCAGAGGGCGTGACCAGGTCGTACAGCAGGAAGTCGCTCGCCTCGGCGAACCAGGCGCGTCGGTGGAGGAGCGGGAAGATCTCGCGCTCGTGGCGCTCGACGAGCCACGGATCGGGCTTCTCGTCGAGCATCGCGCGGCGGAACTCCATCCCGTATTGCTCGCCGAAGCCCTGGACCTGGCCGTGGCCGAGCATCGGCAGCCCGGGGAGTGTGGCGAGGACCGTGGCGACGCCGAAGTACTTGTCGCCCTTGCCGAACTGCTGGAGGGCGGGCTTCTCGTCCGGGTTGCTCATGAAGTTGACATAGCGCTTGAGGATCTCCGGGTCGAACTCGATCGTCTCCTTGATGACCTTCCGGTAGCCGGCTCCATCCTCGTCGCGGAGCATGTGCATGAATGCGCTGTTGTAGACGCGGTGCATGCCGAGCGTCCGGACGAAGTAGCCCTCGAGCAGCCAGAACGCCTCGGCCAGCAGGAGCGTGCCGGGGACCTCCTCGGCCACCCGGTCGACGACCTCGCGCCAGAACTCGTGCGGCATCAGCCGGTCGAACTCGGCCTTGGGGAGGGCGTGTTCGGCGCGCGACGGGATGGCGCCCGCCGACCCCGGCTCCGGCCACCACAGCCGTTGGATGTGCTTTTTGGCGAGGACCATCGCCGCGTCGAAGCGGATGATCGGGAACTGGCGGGCGACAGCGAGGATCGTCTGGATGACCTGCTCGCGGACGGCGGCGTCGAGGAAGTCCAGTTGCGCCGTGTCGTTCCACGGGAAACTCGTGCCGTCGTTGCCGTGATAGACGTAGCGCACGTCGCCGGTCTCGCGGTCGAAGCGCTTGAAGACGACCGCAGCGTCCGTGTCGTCCCAGTAGTGGTCCTCGAGGACGATCCCGACGCGCGGATCATCCGACAGGTCCGCGCCGGTGTAGCCGTACACCGGATAGGGCGGTTCGGGGAGCGACAGGAACCATTCCGGGTGCTCGATGACCCAGTGCGAATCGATGCCCATGTGGTTGGGGACCATGTCGCTCGACAGGCGGATGCCGCGCGCCCAGGCGCGATCGCGCAGGTTCGCGTAAGCCTCGTCGCCACCGAGGTCGATCGCGATCCTGTAGTCGTCGAGCGAGTAGGCCGAGGCGACCGCATCGGCATTGCCGCGCAGGCGCTTGATCCGCTCAGACGCCTTCGAGCGCTCCCAGAGGCCGATGAGCCACAACCCCGTGACTCCCCAGCGGGCGAGCGTCTCGAGCTCGTCGTCAGGGATCTGGTCCAGCGTCCGGATCTCGCGACCATGGATGCGCGACAGCTGGTCGAGCCAGACGTAGGTGCTCTTGGCGATCAGCACGACCCGCGGCATCCAGGCCGAGTCCGACGAGAACGCCTCGGGCTCTTCCGGCGCGCCGCCGAACGACGGCGTCTCGATCGGGCGCCCATCGGGGCCACCGCCACCGCCACCGCCGCCCCCACCACCGAACCGGAGATGGAGCGCGCGTTCCTCCTCGGCCAGGATCCCGACCGTGACATCGAGGCGATGGATCGACTCGTCGAGGCTGTCGCCGACGAACTCGCCCCAGTTGGCCCGGATGAAACGGAGCTGGCCGGCGAGCGATGTCGGTGCCCGGCGGGCCGGCATGCGCAGCAGTTCGAGGAGCGACGTTCCCTCGCCATCGACCGGCGGCCCGTCCGAGAAGGAGGCCTCGAGACGGGCGATCGCGTCGCGATAGCGGGTGCCGTCGAGGAGCGACTTGTCATCGATGAGCTCGCGGATCGAGCCGACGGCGGGGTTCTCGTTGGAGACGCGGGTCAGCAGTAGCTCCTCGAGACGGTGTTCCGGTGTCTCGGGCTCCTCCCCCTGGCCCGGGAACTCCTCGCCGAAGCGGTCGAGCAGACGGACCGCGTCGGGACCGAGGCGGTCCTCCAGATCGTCCAGGGCGGCCCGGATCGCACCCGGCCGGCGTTCCGCCTCGTACCGGGCGATGAGGAGATGACCGAGCTCGTGGAGCAGGCCGAGCGCCCCGATGTCACCGGCCTGGATCGACGGCGACCCTGGCTCCCGCAGGATGTTCATCCGCGCGGCGAGGCGGCGGATCCCGGCCGTGTCGGCGATGACGAGGTCGCCGTGCGTCCCGATCAGCGGCACCTCGACGGCATATCGATCGCGCGGCTCGCGTCGGATGTGGAACGCCCTGAGGTCGCGAGGCTGGCGCATGGCCGAAGCATGGCACGCTCGCCGGTCCGACACCGGCCGCCGGGTCGGGGGTCAGGTCGTCACGGGCTCGCGCGGGCGGGCCGCTGCGACGTGCTCGATGGCACGGCGCAGCAGCTCCAGTCCGGACGGGTCGAAGTCGAAGGTCCACGGCCGGATCCGGTCCGGCTTCGAGAGCGTCCGGTCGAGGCCGCCCGC
>JANMBS010000427.1:0-2079 GCA_031360525.1 Thermomicrobiales bacterium | reverse complement strand
CCGGCGTTCTGCGCCTCGGCAGCGAGCCGGAGAACGAGCGTCGTCCGGCCGCTCGAGCCGTCGCCGCGGATCGCGACACTCGCGTTCCGGGGCAAGCCGCCCGGCCCGAGGATCGCGTCGAGGGCGGCGAAGCCGGTGTGGATGACCCGGTCGTTGGGGTCGGGACGGGGTTCGGGCCGCGCCCCGTCATCGGGGAGTGGCGCGGTGGCCGGGTCCGGTGCCAATGCCAGCGAGCCGATGACCTGCGGAGCTGCCGCACCCCATCGGGCCCGGAGGCCCGCGACGGCGGCGTCCACATCGGCGCGAGGGTTCGGCATCGGACGGCTAGAGTAGAACATCTGTTCTAGTTCGGCAATGGTTCGCGACCGCCTTTTCACCCAAACGGCCCGTCACCGGCCTGTCACGCGTGGGGCCTACGCTCGCTCCCCTACCATGCTCGCGATGCCGATCCAGCCCGCCGCCCCGATCCCCGAGCGACCGATCCTCGTCGTCGATGACGACGCCAAGATCGTCCGGTTGGTGCGCACGTACCTTGAGCGCGACGGCTTCAGCGTCGTGACCGCGAGCGACGGCCCGGGCGCCCTCGACGCAATCGAGCGCCACCGACCGGCGCTGGTCGTCCTCGACCTGATGCTCCCCGAGCTGGACGGGCGGGCCGTCATCCGGGCGGTCCGCCGCGACAACGATGCGGCCGCCACGCCGATCCTGATCGTCTCGGCCCGCGGCTCGACCATCGACCGGATCGCCGGTTTCGAGGACGGCGCCGACGACTACCTGCCCAAGCCGTTCTCGCCGGCCGAACTAGTCCTGCGGGTCAAGTCGATCCTGCGGCGCACGGCCGCAGCGACCTCCGACAGCGGTCCCCGGGCGCGTCTCACCCTGGCTGACCTCGCCATCGACCTCGACCGCCACGAGGTCACCCGCGATGGCGTGCCGATCCCCCTCACCAACGTCGAATTCCGGCTCCTGACCAGCCTCGTCCAGGCCGGCGGGCGTGTCCTCAGCCGCGATCGCCTGCTCGATGCCGTCTACGGCCAGGATGCGACCGAGGTCCTCGACCGGACCGTCGACGTGCACATCGGGCGGTTGCGCGACAAGCTGGGCGACGACGCCGAGCGACCACGCTACGTGGCCACGGTCCGCGGCGTCGGCTACCGGGTCGCACCACCGTGATCGGTCGGGGGATCGCCACCCGGATCGCCCTGGCGGCGCTGGTCGCGGCGGGGGCCGGGCTGCTGATCCTGGTCATCGGCGTGACCGTGGTCGGTGCCGAGATCTTCAAAGCGCTGATGGTCGAGGCGGGCGATTCGGCCGACCACGCCCAGGCGATGTACGACCGGTCGGTGACGACCGTGGTCATCGCCGCCGTCCTGGTCGCCGCGGTGGCGAGCATCGTCCTGGCTATCGCCCTGGCACGGATGCTCGCCCGGCCGATCGCCGAGGTCGGCGCCGCCGCCCGCCGGATCGCCCAGGGCGATTACGCCGCCCGGGTCCCGCGCGCCGGCCCAGAGGAGCTCGCAAGCCTCGCCGACTCGTTCAACCAGATGGCCGCCAGCCTCGAGCGGCAGTAGGCGATGCGGCGTGACTTCATCGGCAACGCGGCCCACGAGCTGCGCACGCCGCTGACCAACCTGCAAGGCTACCTCGAGGCGTTGCGGGACGGCGTGATCGAGGCCGACCGGGCGACCTACGACTCGCTGCTCGACGAGGCCGGGCGCCTGGTCCGGCTCTCACACTCGCTCGATGCGCTGGCCGATGGCGATGCCGCGACGACACCGCCTCGACTCGAGGAACTCGACCTGGCGATGGCGATCCGGACCGCTCTCGATCTTGCCCAACCCACGCTCGAACGCGCGGGCCTCCGCCTCGTCGTCGACGTCCCGGACCGTCTTCCGGCACGCGCCAACCCCGACCATCTGGCGCAGGTCCTCGCCAATCTCCTGTCCAACGCCATGCGCTACACGCCGGCCGGCGGGACCGTCAGCGTCCGCGCCGAACGCCGCGCGTCGGACCTCCTCGTCTCGATCGCGAACACCGGCGCAGAGATCCCCAAAGCCGACCTGGAGCGGGTCTTCGAAC
>JANMBS010000418.1:0-2479 GCA_031360525.1 Thermomicrobiales bacterium | reverse complement strand
GGCCGGCATTCGTAAGCGCGTCCTCGGGGTTGGAATAGGAGAGGAACGGCATGTCGGCGACGACGAGCGCCCGAGAGGTGCCGCGGGTCACGGCCTTCGTGTGATGGAGCATCTCGGCCATCGTGACCCGGACCTCCGAGTCATACCCGAGCATCACCCGGCCGACCGAATCGCCGACGAGGAGCATCGGGATCCCGGCCTCATCGAGGATCTGGGCGGTTGGGTAGTCGTACGCGGTCAGCATCGCGATTCGCGTGCCGTCGGCATACAGCTTGCCGATGTCGACCACGGTCAGGCGGCGGACAGTGTCCTCGGTGGGCTTCGGTGTGGTGCTCATGCTGGCTCCCGCGCGGGTTCGCTCGGCTCGGTCGTCGCACCAGTCTGCGCGGCGGCGTCGCGCTCGTCCAGCGCGAGAGCCACGCGATCCAGCAGCCGGTCGGCGACGGCGCGCTTCGATTGCAGCGGCAGGTCCTCGCGCGACCCGTCTGCCGCAAGGATCGAAACCCGGTTGGTGTCGGTCCCGAAGCCGGAGCCGGGTTCGGCGACGTCGTTGGCGACCAGCAGGTCCAGGCCCTTGCGGCGACGCTTCTCCTCCGCTCGTTCGAGCGAGCCGGTCTCCGCGGCGAAGCCGACGAGGATGGGGAGTGGGCGAAGGGGCTCGCGGGTCACCGCCCCGTCGGAGTCGAGTCCACGGGCGATCCGCCCGATCTCGGCCAGCAGGTCCGGCGTCGATTCCAGCTCGATGGTCAGCCCGTCGCTGCGGACGAGCTTGGTGTCGGCCCGGCTGGCCGGTCGGAAGTCGGCGACCGCGGCGGCCATCACGAGCGCATCGAAGCCGGCGCCGCCAACACCATCGTGGGTCGCGCGCAGCAGCGCGGCGCGCAGGTCGGCAGTGGATTCGACCGCCACCACCGCAGCGCCGGAGGGCAGAGGGACCTCGAGGTTCGCGGCGATGATCGTCACCCTGGCGCCGCGGTCCAGAGCGGCCTCGGCGATGGCTGCGCCCATCTTCCCGGTCGACCGATTGCCGATGAACCGGACCGGATCGATCGCTTCGCGTGTCCCGCCGGCGGTCACCAGAATGTGGCGGCCGGCCAGGTCGGCATCGCGGGCCGGTTCGACGAGCGGCGGACGCGCAGCGGGATCCGAGGCACGGACCGGGCGATCGGCGACGGCCGCCGCGATGGCATCGACGATGGCCGGCAGCTCGGCGAGTCGTCCGACCCCCGATCGGCCCGACGCGAGTGGTCCTGCGACGGGCTCCACGATCGCGTAGCCGAACTCGCGCAGGCGGGCGACGTTGGCGACCGTGGCCGGGTGGCTCCACATGTCGCCGTCCATCGCCGGCGCCACGATCACCGGGGCCGAGGAAGCAAGGGCGGTGGCGGTCACCACGTCGCCGGCCAGGCCACCGGCCATCGCTCCCAGCCAGTGGGCGGTCGCCGGCGCCACGACGATCGCGTCGGCTGTGTCGGCGACCACGATGTGACCGATCCGGCCGTCGGGGAGCAGGTCGAGCAACTCGGTCTCGACCGGATGGCGTGACAGTGCAGCGAACGAGAGTGGACCCACGAAGCGGGTCGCGGCCGGGGTCAGCATCACAGCGACGTCGGCGCCCTCGGCGCGCAGCAGGCGGAGCAGCTCCACGGCCTTGTAGGCGGCGATCGACCCGGTCACACCCCGACCGATGAGACGTCCGGCCAGACGTCCGGCGCGCGGCTCCTCGCTCACGCCAGCCCCAGCCGCAGCGGCTCGCCGCCGCCGACCTCGGCGTGGAGGATGGCCAGGCCCTTGAGCGTCAGGTCGGGGTCGATGGCGTCGATGCCCTCGAGAGCACGTGCCCATGGGGCTGCCGACAGGCCGCCGGTCAGGATCGCCCGGACATCGGCGGGCGCCACGTCGTTGGCGTCGGCCAGTTCGATCCGGACGCGTGACAGAAGCCCGGCGGTGAGCGCCTGGTAGCCGAGGATCGTGCCGGATCGCATGGCGCTGACCGTGTCGCGCCCGATCGCTCGATCGGGGGCGCGCAGCTCGATCCGGGGCAGCTTGGCGGTCCGTGCCGCGAGCGCCTCGAGCCCGAGTTCGAGGCCCGGCGCGATGGCGCCCCCGACGTATGCGCCGTCGGCAGCCACGCAGTCGAGCGTCGTCGCCGTCCCGAAGTCGACGACCACGGCCGGCGTGCCGTGCAGCCGGGCGGCCGCAAGAGCGTTGACCAGCCGGTCGGCACCGACGTCGTCGGGCCGGTCGACCCGGACCGCCAGGGGGACCGTGCCGGCACTCGCGATCAGGAGCGGCCGGTCGCGGCGTTCGGCGATCGCCTCGACCGCGCCGGTCAGGGCCGGCACGACCGATGCGAGGGCGATCGCGTCGAGGTCGGCGATGGCGATGCCGTCGAGTCGCATCAGCCCATCGAGCAGGAGATCGACCTCGTCGGTCGTGGCTCGCGAATTCGTCGCGGCGCGGCGCGTGGCGAAGAGCG
>JANMBS010000402.1:0-2730 GCA_031360525.1 Thermomicrobiales bacterium | reverse complement strand
GGCGCCAGCGCGAGCAGCGTCGCCGTCGGGTAGCAGCCCGGCGAGCCGACGATCGCGATCGGAGCGTCGACCAGGGCCTCGAGTTCGGCGCGGTGGAGCTCCGGCAGCCCGTAGACCGCGCCGTCGAGGAGGTCCGGCCGCGGGTGCTCGAAGCCGTACCAGCGCGGGTAGTCGTGCGGGTCGCGCAGGCGGAAGTCCGGACCGAGATCGATGACCGCGGTACCGGCGGTGGCGAGGTCGGCCGCGACCTGGGTACCCGCGCCATGGGGGAGTGCCATGAACACGGCGTCGATCGCGCCGGCAAGTCCCCGGGGTAATTCGGCATCGAGGGTCAGGGAGGTCGAGATCAGGTGGGGATGGGCCCTCCCGATCGGATCGTGGTCGCGCTCCCGTCCGACCAGCCCGACCAGATCGACATTCGGGTGTCGCGCGAGCAGCCGGACCAATTCGCCGCCGACATACCCCGTCGCCCCGATGATCCCGACTCGGATGCGTCGGGGCCCGCCCGACGGGTCGACGCCACGCGCGGAGCGCGGGATGAACGCCGTCGTGGTGGGCAGGGCTTCGTCGATCGTCGTCACGGTCGCATCACTATACAGTTGCGTGCATAGTCATGCAATCGGCTGGGCCGTCACGACGAACGAAACCCTAGTGACCCGGTAGGAGTTATCTGGTATCGTCCGCGGAAACTCGCCCCTGCCGACCGAAGGAGCCCCGCCGATGCCAGTCGCCGTTCCCGCCGACGCCGCCGCCCGACTGCCGAAGGCGCGGATGATCGACCCGCGTGGCCATCGATTCGGTGCCGGCATCTCGGCCGTGGCGCTGATCCTCGCCTTCCTGACCGGCACAGGCTGGCTGGTCGCCCTCGCGCTGGTGTCGATCGGGGTCAGCGCGGCGTTCGGCCTCAAGTACTCGATCTATGGCGTGATCTGGCGCCGGATCGCCAGGACCCTGGCACTCCCCAAGGTCGAGCCCGAGCACGAATACCCTCCGCGCTTCGCGCAGGTGCTCGGCAGCGTCGCGCTGACGCTCGCGCTCATCGCGTTCGCGCTTGGCGCGACCACGGCCGGATGGGGGCTCACGCTCGCGGTGGCGGGGCTGCAGACGCTGCTGGCAACGACCGGCTACTGCCTCGGGTGCCGGCTCTACTTCCTGCGCTGGTTCGTGCCCGATCTCGTGACGCGCATCTGGACCCGCGGTCGCGAGGGCGGACCCAACCGCTCCCTCGCGCCGCAGCCCATCCGCTACTCCTGATGCCGTCCATGGGCATCAAGTAAGTCGGCCGCCCGAAGCGCCCGAAGCGCCCGAAATCAAGCACAAACATCAAGCGTCCGCCGAGACCGGCAAGAGAGCCGGGCGTCGAGCAGGCGCCGACCTCTCTTACCCCATCAACGTCAGGCCATACCGCTCGATGAGTTCCGGGACCCAGTCGAAGAACATCGTCGAGCCGTACTCGGCGGCCGTCGCGCCCATCGTCTCGGGCGTGAGCTCACCGCGCGCGCCGAGCGAACCGAACCGCGCGAACATCTCTTCGAGGCCTGACGGCGTGATGATCTCGAGGATGCGCGCCGGCTGATCGGCCGGGTTCCAGAAGACGTGCGGGATCCGGCGCGGTTTGAGGATGTAGGACCCCGCTTCGGCCACGAACTCGTCATCCCCGATCCGTGCGCCGATGCGCCCCTCGAGAACGTAGGACCACTCGTCGTGGTCCTGGTGGACATGTGGAGGGACCAAAATCCGCGGGGCAACCGGGTGCTCGACGATCGAGATGACGCCGTTGGTCGCGGTCCCAGGGACCTTTGTGATCACGCCGAGCGGGCCCTGCATGACGACCTCGCCGCCGGCCGGCTCGACGAGATACGGATGCACGGCTGTGGGCTGGGAGAGCGCCATCTCGAACTCCTTATTTATCTGCACAGGGCTGTGCAGTATTATCGGATGGTGGCATCCGCCACCCGGTTCGTCAATACTTTCGATGCACATGGCTGGTCAGAACAAAGCAACGGCCCGGCGGACGTACTCGATGGGGCGTCGACGCGAGCAGCTCGACTCGATGCGGCAACGCATCACCGAGGCGGCCTTCGAGCTGCATTCGACCGTCGGCCCGGCCCAGACGTCGATCAGCGCGGTCGCCGAACGGGCCGGTGTGCAGCGCCACACCGTCTACCACCACTTCCCGGACATGACGTCGCTGATGCAGGCCTGCACGGCCCACGGCATGCGCATCATGGGGATCCCGGACCCAGCCTCTTGGATCGCGATCGAGGAACCGACCACCCGTCTTCGCCACGGGCTCAGCGAGTTGTACGCGTACTACGAGGCCAACGCCCAGTTGCTGGGCAATGTCGTCCGGGACCTGCCGCTGATGGCGGACATCGGTGGCTCGGAGGAGTTCGCCGAACACATGACCGGCCTCTTTTACGCCCTCGCCGCGGGCTGGGTCGATGAGCCCGAGACGCAGCGCCTGCGGATTGCCGCGATCGGCCACGCGATGGCGTTCGAGACGTGGCGCTCGTTGATCGGGAACGGCTTGTCCGGCGTCGAGGCGAGCGAGCTCATGGTCGGGTTCGTCGCCGCGGTCGGGGATGGGGCGGAGACTGGCGCCGCCGAGCGAGTCGGCGCCGCCCGCCTAGTCGACCCTACTCGACGATGTCGGCCCGCTGATACGGCCCGGTCACGAGCACCTCGGCCTCATCGACAGGCTCGCCCGGGCGGCTGACGCGATACCCG
>JANMBS010000391.1:0-7882 GCA_031360525.1 Thermomicrobiales bacterium | reverse complement strand
CGACGACCGGAGTCGGCGCGGACGTCCCGTCACAGTTCCAGATATACGGTGGAATCGCCTTCTGGACGCTACTGACGCTCATTGCGTCCGCCGTTCCCGTGAAGCTCCCGCGTGGTTCCCACCAAGCCGTGTCGATGGCCCCCGTCGTTGCAGCGATGTCACTCGGTGGGCCCGCCGTTGCAGGATGGGTGGCAGCGATTGGGACAATCGAAATCCGAGAACTGCGTGGAAGTATCCCGTGGTATGGCTCCCTGGCCAACCACGCCGGAGTGACTTTGCCGGCAATAGCCGGAGGGGTCGTTCAGGTGGCCGTCTTGCGCGCCGTGTCGGGCTCGGGAGAGGCGTCCCTCATTGCAAACTTCATCGCGACGATGATTGGCGCGGCCGTCCTTTACGGCTTGAACGTCGCAATTGCTTCCGGGCTCCTATCCCTTCGAACAGGCCAGACGGTTCGGTCGGTTGTGGCGGGTGACTCCCGCGAAACCATGTTTAATAACCTAGCCCTCGCCCCACTCGGGTGGCTCATGTCTGTCGCTTACACCGTTCAGTGGTGGGCCGCACTTCTCTTCGTGCTCCCCTTGTACACAACGCGCCAGGCCTCGCAACGCTTCGTCGAGATGCGCGAGATGTTCACGCAGACCATTGGCGCCTTGGCGGAGGCCGTTGACAAGCGCGATCCGTACACCGCAAGGCACAGCCATCGTGTCAAGGAGATCGCGGTCGATATGGGTCGCGTGATGCGGGTCAGCGATGGGGAGCTCGAGGCTCTGGAGTGGGGCGGGCTGCTTCACGACGTCGGCAAGATCGGCGTCCCGGACGCGGTCCTCCTCAAGCAAGACCGGCTGAATCGCGACGAGCGGATGATCATGAATTCGCATCCGGTCCTGGGTGCGCAGATCATCGCTCCGGTCACGAAGCTGGCCGCGGAGCTGCCGATCATCCGCCACCACCACGAGTGGTACAACGGCTCGGGCTACCCGGACCGGCTGATCGGTGACGAGATCCCGAAGCTCGCCCGGATCCTCCTCGTTGCCGACGCCTTCGAGGCGATGACGGCCGCGCGCCCGTACCGCATGACGCCTCTGACCAACGAGCAGGCCCTGGCCGAGCTGCGGAAGTTCGCCGGCGTCCAGTTCGACCCGGTCATGGTCGACGCGTTCGTCAAGACGAACCATGTCGACGGTGTCCCGGATCCGGGTCGCCCGACGGCTCCGCGCCAGATCCCTCTGATCGCCCAGGCCGCGGACCGACTGGCGACCTCGCGCGTCGACGTCACCTCGACTCCGCCCGCGGAACGGGTCTGACCCGCTCGACATCGAAGGCGCCGCTCCGGGCGGAGCCGTTGACGCTCGTCCTTCGGCAGCGGAGGCGCCACGACGCTGTGCGCGTCACGCATGATGCACGCGTGCAAGCCGCCCTCCCCCACCCATGCTGATCGGCGGGATCGCGCTCGGACTCGTCCTCGGCCTGATCGCAGGCGGCCACATCACCAACCTCGCCGACGTCCGGCTCCATCGGATGTGGCTGATCTTCGCGGCAGTCTTCATCCGGTTCGGGACCGAGACACTCCTCATCGCCGGGTTCCCACCGGCCGAGTTGCTCCGGCTCCCGCTTCTCGGCAGCTCATTCGCGCTCCTGCTCCTGGCCCTCTGGCCGAACCGGAACTACCCGGGCATCAGCCTCGCGTTCATCGGCATCCTCGCCAACGCAGCGGTCATCGTGGTCAACGGTGGCTACATGCCCATCTGGGAGCCGGCCCTGACGCTGGCCGGTCTCGGATCGGCGGACGTGACGGCGCTCCATGTGGTCTTGCCGCCTGCCCTCGACGCCCAGTTCCTGCTGCGCCTTGGCCCCTTTGGCGATGTCATCCCGATCCCGTTCCCGATCGTCCAGAACGTCGCGTCGGTCGGGGATGCCTTCCTGACTCTCGGCCTCGCCTTCTTCCTGTTCGGCGCGGTCGTGCGGGTGCCGTCGGCCGTCGACGAGGAGCTCCGTGCCAAGGCGCAGGCGCGCCGGGCAGCCGAGGGGCCGAGATGGCCGCTGCGCCCTGGCGACGAGGGGTATCAGACCGGTCTCTCGCCCGCCTTCGATGCGTCGATCGCGCTGGAGCGGCCGCTGGTCATGGGCAGCACGGGTGCCGAGATGGCCTCGCCGGCCCTGCGCCCGTTCGAACTCAGCACAGCAGCCTCGCCCGACACCGTCACCATCCCGATCCCGCGGCCATCGCCGGAGGCAGTCGAACGGATCCGCCAGCATCCGTACGTCCGCCTCGCGCTCAACGGCTCGTTCTCGGCACTCTGGGCGGGCCAGCTCATCTCGCTCTTCGGCGACCGGCTCAACCAGCTCGCACTCGTCGCGGTCGTGGCAACGGCGACCGGGTCGGCCCTCGCGACGGGGCTCGTCTTCTTCGCCGCCACGCTCCCGAACTTGCTGCTCAGCCCCATCGCGGGCACATTCGTCGACCGCTGGGATCACAAGGAGGTGATGGTCGTCAGCGACATCCTCCGAGCCGCCATCGTGCTGGTCCTGCCCATCGCCGCGGTCACCAACGTCGTCCTCGTCTACCCGCTGATCTTCCTGGTGACCAGCATCTCGGTCTTCTTCCGGCCGGCGCGGGTCGCGATCCTGCCCCAGATCGTTCCCGAGCGGGACCTGCTGAGCGCCAACTCGGCGCTGTGGGTCGGCGAGACGATCGCCGACGTCATCGGCTACCCGCTGGCGGGCATCTTCGTGGCTCTTCTCGGAACTGCCGTCCCGATCGCCTTTTGGTTCGACAGCGCGACCTATCTCGCGTCGGCGGGACTGCTCGCCACGATCGTCGTCCAGGCCCGCTCGAGGTCCGGGGATGACACCACAGGCCAGGGCGAGGGCTTCCTCGCGGAGATGAAGGCCGGTTGGGACTTCCTCCGCCGTGAGACGGTGCTCCTCGCCAACACGCTCCAAGGTGTCGTGGGCCAATTCGCCCTCGGCATCGCGATCGCCTTGACGCCGACCCTCGCAAAGCTCAACTACAGCAGCACCCAGTTCGGGTGGCAGGGGGCCTACGGCTTCCTCGAGACCGGGCTCGGGGTCGGCAACCTGATCGGCGGGTTCGTCATCGGCCTGATCGGAGCGCGTTTCGCGAAGGGCCGGATGGTGATCGTCGGATACGCAGCGTGGGGGATCTTCACCTTCCTGTTCGCGCTGGTCGACAACCTCCCGCTGGCGGTGGGCCTCCTTTTCGGTCAGGGCGTGGCGAACATGGTCTTCATCATCCCGAGCCAGACCCTCTTTCAGGAACGAACGCCGCCGGAGCTCATGGGCCGGGTGGTCGGCTTTCGGTTCGCGCTGGTCTTTGGGTCGATGACGATCGCAATGGCGCTCGGGTCGGTGCTCGGCGAGGTGTTCGGACCGGCGCCGATCATCGCCGGGTTCGGGCTCCTGACCGCGGCGGCGGGACTGGCGGGACTGCTGGTCCCGGCCGTGCGCGATGCGTGACCTGTCCCCGGCGGACGGCGTCGCGGCGCCTTCGGTACACTGGCGCCCGCGCCGCGCCCCATGACCGAGGCGACCGCGAAGAGTACTGGAGCCCCATGAGCGAACGACCCGAGGGCACACCGGAGGCGGCGCCCGCCGATCCCGTCGAGCCCGCGGAGCCGAAGGCAGTTGCCGAGGCGGCCTTGGAGCCGGGGGCCAAAGCGGAGCCGGAGCCAGTCGCCGAATTCGTGCCCGCACCGGAGCCCGAGCCACCCTCCGAGCCGGAACCCGAGTTCGAGCCCGAGCCGGGGCAAGATCCCGAGCCGGATCAAGAGCCCGAGTCTGACGAAGAGCCCCAGCCCGACCAGGGCATCGAGCCCGAAGCGGCCGCGGTCGCAGCCGCAGCCGCCGGTGTCGGTGCCGACGCGACCGGTCGCCGACGACGTCCGGCGCCCGCCCCGGCCCAGCGCGCCCCGACTCCCTCGGAGCGCGCGGTCCACGTCACCGACGAGCCGTCGCGGTATTTCGTCATCGGCACCGTGGTGGTCTTCGTCGGGATCCTTCTGTATGGCCTCCTCGCCGGGCACGGTGGCTTCCTGACGCAGAGGCCGAGCGGCTCGCCCTCCCCGGCCGTCAGCGCTGGACCGAGGACATCGCCGGCTGCCCCGGGTTCCGCCTCTCCGGCAGCCTCGGGATCCGCGGTCCCCTCGGCATCGGGATCGGCACCGACGTCGGCCCCGTCCGGGTCGCCGGCGCCGTCGCCCTCTCCGTCCTGAGCGTCGCCTGATCGAGGAGGTCGGCCGTGCGGCGTATCCTCGAGGTCATGACCGGCGGTCCGGCGCGGGACCCAGAGCATGCACGCGCGGCGATGGTCGAGCATCAGTTGCGCGATCGCGGCATGACCGACGAGCGCGTCCTCGCGGCGATGGGTGCGGTCCCGCGCGAGGCCTTCGTCCCCGACGCCAGCCGCCGTGACGCATATGCGGACGGAGCACTCCCGATCGAGGTCGGCCAGACCATCAGCCAGCCGCTGATGGTCGCCAAGATGACCGAACGCCTCGAGGTCCAGCCGGGCGACCGGATCCTGGAGATCGGCACCGGCTCGGGGTATCAGGCCGCGATCCTGGCGTGGCTCGGAGCCGACGTCACCAGCCTCGAACGCCAGGCCGTGCTCATCCCGCTGGCCCGCGAGCGCCTCGCTGCGCTCGGGCAGCTCTTCTCCGGCTCAATCGAAATCCGCGAAGCCGACGGCAGCCTCGGCGACGCGGTCGGGGCTCCCTGGGACGGGATCATCGTGACCGCGGCTGCGCCGGCAGTCCCGCAGGCACTGCGCGAGCAACTGCGCGACGGCGGCCACCTCGTCATCCCCGTCGGATCGCGCGACCGGCAGATGCTGACCGTGGTGACCCGGCACGGAGACGAATGGCACGAACGGCCGGACGGCTACTGCGTCTTCGTCCCGCTCATCGGTCCGGGTGGCTTCAACGACTGAGGGACGCCGCGGCCGGCGGTTGCCGCTCGGTATACTCGCCCGGCCATGACCCATGTCTTCGTCGCGCCGCATCCGGACGACGTCGCCCTCTCCTGCGGCGGCCTGATCGCCAGCCTGCGCGAACTCGGTCAGACCGTCACGATCCTGACGGTCTTTTCGGGCGACGGGTCGGCGGACCGACTGACGCCGTATCAGCGCGAGGCGCTCGGCTTCGGCTCGAAGGCGCTGTGGCCGAACACCGAGGCGTTCAACCGCGCCGATATCCCGAACGACTGGCCGACCGTCCCTGCCTGGGCGGCCGAGGACGACCGGCTCGAGGCAACGCAGGTCGACGCCGACGCCGCGGCCAAGCGCTTCTGGCAGCGCTCGTCGTGGTATCGGCGGGCGAGCATCCGGGCCGAATCGATCGCCGCCCAGCCGGTCGTCGACTACGTGCCGACACAGGGCGCCGTGTACACCCAGGAGATCGTCGACGCCGGGCTGGCCGGCGACCTGATGGCTCGCCGCCGGCTCGAGGACGAGCGCTTCGCCTATTTCGCTGAGGCCTCGATCGTCTTCCTCGACCTCCCGGACGCGGTCTTCCGCGGCTACCAGGGCGACGACGAGCTGCTCGGGATGCCGCGCGCCGACGACGATGCCCCGTACGAGATCCTGCGCCGCGAGATCGCCCGGCTCGAGCCGCAGAAGGTCTACCTCCCGCTCGGGGTCGGTGGCCATGTCGACCACCAACTCTGTCGCGAGGTCGGCATCCGCCTCCTCCAGGAGGGCCGCCGCTGGGTCATGCCCGGACCCGACTACGCCGGGATCGTGACCTTCTACGAGGATTTCCCGTACGCCCTGTGGAACGACTTCAAGGGTCTCGACGACCTTGGCACCGACCCGCTGGCGTCTCTCCCGCCCGACGTCGGCATCACCCCGGGGTACGCCGACATCACCGACCAGATCGAACGCAAGATCATGGGCATCGGCCTGTACGACAGCCAGCTCGAGCGCCTGTTCGACAGCAAGCGCGAGATGGCCGATGCGGTTCGCACCTACGGCAAGACGTTGGCGGGCATCGGCGACGTCGACGGGTCGGCCGAACGGTACTGGGCGTCGGACCGCGTCTGAGCCGTTGAGCCAGGGCGCCACGACCGAACGCTGGTCGGGTCGCCACGTCGCCGCTCTTGTCGCGGTGGTCCTTGCCGGCATCGCGATTCGCGTCGCGCTCTTTCCCAGCACGGGCTTGAAGGGCGACATCGACCAGTTCGTGGTCTGGGTCCACGGCATCGCCGTCAACGGCCTGCCCAACGCCTACGACCAGAACATCACGTTCGGACCGGTCATGGCCTACATCTGGGGCGTCCTGGCGGCCATCGAGCCGGCCTTCCGGACCGCGACCGACAGCTCGGACCCGTGGATCCGCAGCCTGATGAAGGTCCCGGCATCGCTGGCCGACCTGGGTCTCGCGGCGTTGATGGTCTACGCGTTCCGCTCGAAACCATTCTGGGCGGTCGTGACCGCTGCGATCGTCCTGCTGCATCCGGCAGTCTTCGATGTGAGCGCCTGGTGGGGACAGTACGAGAGCGTCTATCTCCTGACCGCCCTGGCCGCCCTCGTGTTCGCCCTGAACGGCCGCAACGGGCTGGCCGCAGGGGCCCTGGCGCTGGCGGTGATGACGAAGCCCCAGGCCCTGCCGTTCCTGCTCCCATTCGCCGCCTGGTTCTGGGTGCACGGCGGGTGGCGCGAGATCGCCCGCACGGCGACGATCGGGCTGGCTGTCATCATCGTCGTGTGGCTGCCCTTCGCGGCCGCGGGGGGCCCGGCCGACTACCTGAACAACCTGGCTGTCTACCAGAACCAGGTCTTCCCGATCCTGTCGCTCCAGGCGTGGAACATCTGGTGGCTCGTCCAGATCGCCGCGGTGGGCGCGAGTTATACGACCGACGAGATCGCGGTCCTCGGGCCGATCACGCTGCGCCATATCGGCTTCGTCATCTCCGGCCTGCTGTCGCTGGTCGTCGCGGTCCTGATCCTGCGCGACCCGCGGCCGCGGACCTTCATCCTGGGGCTTGCATCCTCGACCCTGATCTGGTTCGGCTTCCTGACCCAGATGCACGAGCGATACGCGTACGGAGCGTTGATCTTCCTGGTGCTGCTCATCCCCGAACGGCGCATCGCGTGGCTCTACCTGGCGTTCGGCGTTGTCTTCACGCTCGACCTGCTGTCGGCCGCGCCACCTGCGCCGGTCGTGCGGGACTTGCTGCCGTTCGGCGGTCTCGTGTCGATCGTGGGCTCCCTGGCGATGATCGCGATCACGTTCCTGACGCTGACGTGGATGACCTCGCGGGGATCGGCCGATGACGCGGACCCGGACCATCGGGTCCCGGTCGACAGGAGTCCGGCGAGCCTATAGTCCCGCGATGCTTGATGCCTCGACCGTGGAGATCCGGCCGTGACCGACGTGGGGCGGCGGTTCGGCTCCGTCCCCATCTACCCAGCGTTGGCCTTCGTGGCGTGGATCGTGAAGCTGTACGCCAACTCGACGGGGTCGCTCCCGGCGTTGGTCCGTCCGATGCTTGTGGGCCTTGTGATCGTCGTGGCTCTTCAGCTTGTCATCACGGCCATTACGAGAAACCGGCACCTCGGTGCGACACTGACGGTGGTGCTGTTCGCGACGGTGGTGGGCCTGCCGTACACTGCGTTGCTCCTGTGCTGTGTTCTGATCGGTGTGACTGCCCTCGGTATCACCAAACGACGAGACATTGCGAGCTTGCCGTGGGCCCCGTTCACTCGACTCCTGAACATCGTGGGGGTCGCGACCCTGGCGATCGTCCTGGTCAACGCGGCGCAGGCTGGCGCGCTAACGCCGGTAGCTGAACGCGGGACGGTTCGAGGCCCGGCGGATCCCTCGCTTCCGGACATCTACCTTGTCCTGCTCGATGCCTATCCGCG
>JANMBS010000381.1:0-1553 GCA_031360525.1 Thermomicrobiales bacterium | reverse complement strand
ACCCCGAGGACACCGCCGGCGGGATGATGACCACCGAGTTCGTTGCGGTCCGTGCCGACCTGACCGCCGGCCAGACGATCGAGCGACTGCGCGAGCTCGAGCCCGACGCCGAGACGATCTACTACGTCTACGTGGTCGATGCCGACGGCCGGCTGGTCGGGGTCCTGTCGCTGCGCGACCTGATCGTCGCTCGCCCATCGACAGCGATCGGCGAGGTGATGATCGACGAGCCGGTCGCCGTCGAGGTGCTCGCCAATGGCGATGACGTGGCCGGCATCGTCGCCCGCTACAACCTGCTGGCGGTCCCGGTCGTCGACGCCGATGGGCTGTTGGTCGGGATCGTCACGGTCGACGACGCCATCGACACGATCCTGCCCGCCCACCGCCGTCGGCGCGGGACCCCTGCCGCGACGCGAAACCAGGGCTGATCCGTGCGGTTCCCGTTCGCCCGCCTGCGCGAGCGCCTGACGACGCGTGGCCTGCTGCGCCTGCGCGGCCGCTTCCGCGGACGGCGCGGGCTGGTGGCCTTCCTCGCCGTCATGGGCCCCGGGCTCATCGCCGGGATCGCCGGCAACGACGCGGGCGGGATCACGACCTACAGCGTGATGGGCGCGACGACCGGTCTGTCGCTGCTGTGGATCTTCCCGATCACCATCGTCATCCTGGCCATCGTCCAGGAGATGGCGGCGCGCCTCGGGGTGGTCACGGGACAAGGCCTGTCCGACCTGATCCGCGATCGGTTCGGGGTGCGTCCCACGGCCTTCGCGATGGCGATCCTGCTCATCGCCAACGTGGCCAACACGGTGGCCGAGTTCTCCGGTGCCGCGGCCGCCCTCGAGATCTTCGGGGTCTCGCGGTACATCGTGGTGCCGATCGTCGGCATCGCCATCTGGGCCCTCGTCATCAAGGCCAGCTACCGGACCGTCGAACGGGTCTTCCTCTCGGTGATCCTGGTGTTCGTGACATACATCTTCTCGGCGATCCTGGCCGACCCCGACTGGGGCGCCGTGGGGCGGGCGCTGGTCACGCCGCACCTCGACCTCGCTCCGGCACAGCTGCTCCTCGTGGTCGCTGTGGTGGGCACGACCATCACGCCCTACATGCAGTTCTACCTGACCAGCGCGGTGGCCGAGAAGGGGATCGGCGAGGACGAGCTCGGGCTCGAGCGCGCCGACGCCATCGGCGGCTCGATCTGGACCAACGTGATCGCCATCTTCATCGTCGTCGCCGCGGCGGCGACCATCGGCACGGTGGGCGGCACGATCACCTCGGCGGCCGACGCGGCGAAGGCGCTGGAGCCCGTGGCCGGCCGGCTGGCCGAGGCCCTGTTCGCCGTGGGCCTGTTCGGGGCGAGCGTGCTGGCCGCCACGATCATGCCGCTCTCGACGGCCTTTGTGATCTGCGAGGCGTTCGGCTGGGAGTCGGGCGTCGACAAGCGCTTCGGCGACGCCCGGGCGTTCTTCTCGATCTACACGTTCGTGCTGGCCGCCGGGGCGCTGGTGGTGCTGATCCCCGGCCTCGACCTGCTGCCGGTGATCATCGCCTCGCAGAAC
>JANMBS010000341.1:0-5913 GCA_031360525.1 Thermomicrobiales bacterium | reverse complement strand
GCAGGTTCGCCCGCGGCGGGAGGTTCATGGACGCATCGACGAGGACGGGCAGGCCGCGGGCATGTGCTGTCGCCACGAACCTCTCGATCGGCAGCCCGTCTGCCTCGGCCTGGCCGTGGAAGAAGGCACCAGCCGTCGCCGGACCGATGGCAGCCGTCATCTGCTCCACGGTCGCGCCGCCGGCCGGGTCGCCGAACGACACCAGGCGGGCCCCCGACGCGCGCACCAGGTGATCGTACGGGTTGCGATGCGCGGCCTGGACCACGATCTCCGCAGGCCCGTCGCCGGTGTCGGGGAGTCGCTCCATCCGGTCGGGGTCGAGCCCGGCCAGCATCGCCGCCGCCCCGAGGGTCAGGCCGGCGGCAGCGCCGGACGTGACGTAGCCGGCCTCGGCCCCGGTCAGCTCGGCGATCAGATCGCTCGCGACCTCCTGCAGGTCGCCTATCCGGGCGAACGAGCGGGATGCCTCGGCCATGGCGGCCACGACCTCCGGCTCCATCAGCGTCCCGCCGGCCAGGGTCGCACACCCGCGGGCGTTGACCAGCGTGCGGACGCCGAGTCGCGCGTAGAGGGTCATGCGGCCTCCCGATGCTGTGTACGATCGCGGCGCCTGCGACCCGTCGACCCGACGACGTGACGGGCGGACCCGGACAGGAGTGGGGTGTGAGCCGAACGATCCTCCACGGCGGACGCGTGCTCGACCCGGGCGCCGGTCTCGACGGCGCCTTCGACCTCCTGGTCGAGAACGGACGGATCGCCGCCATCTCGGCACCAGGCGAGATCCCGACGGCCGCCGACGACCGTGAGGTCGACGTGACCGGCCTCCTGGTCACTCCCGGGCTGATCGACCTGCACGGACACTGGTACGACGGCAGCCCGTACGGCCTCGACCCTGTGGCCAACCTGCGTGGCGGGGTGACCACCGCGGTCGATGCCGGGACGGCCGGCTTCTCGAATCTCGGCTCCTTCCGGCGGCACACCATCGAGACCGCAGCGGTCCGCGTCCTGGCCTTCGTCCACGTGGCGGCGGCCGGCCTCGTGACGACGGTCGTCGGTGAGCTGCAGGACCTGCGCTACGCCCGTCCTCGCGAGGCGGCGGACATCGCGACCGAGCATCGGGACATCGTCGTCGGGATCAAGGTCCGCCTCGGGAGCGAAGCCTGCGGGGACAACGTGGCGGCGGCCCTGGACGCCGCCCTCGAGGCGGCCGACCTGGCTGGGGTCCCGCTGATGGCCCACATCGCCGAAGGTGCCGATGTCCCTACGGCCCTGGGTCGCCTGCGACCGGGCGACATCCTGACCCACGCGTTCACGGCGTCCGGGCCGGGCATCCTCGGCGACGATGGCCGGGTCCAGCCGGAGGCGCACGCTGCCGCCGCGCGCGGGGTGCGGTTCGACATCGGGCACGGCTGCGGCAGCTTCGCCTGGTCGACCGCAGAGCAGGCCCTGGCCGAGGGCCTCCGACCCGATGCGATCAGCACCGACCTCCATCGCTACTCCATCGAGCATCCGGTGGTCGACCTGCCGACCACGATGTCGCGCTTCCTGGCCCTCGGGATGTCGCTCGAATCGGTCGTCGCCGCAACGACCACGGGTCCGGCGGCGATGCTCGGCCGACCGGATCTCGGCACGCTGGGCGTCGGCGGCGTCGCCGACATCACCGTCCTTCGCGAGGACCCGGAGCCCGTGGACCTGCCCGACGCCGAGGGCGTGCGCCGGGCGGTCGGACCGATGCTCCGCCCGGTCTGGACCATGGCCGGCGGCGAGCTGCATCGGGCCTCCGACGTCGCCGTCCCGCTGCGCCCGTTCCTCGATGCCGACCGCGAGGTTGACTGCCGCGTCCCGATCTGAGCGGCGGCGGGCGATCTGGCGGCGGCAGGTCACGGTCAGGTCCGGTCTCGAAGGCGGAGCCAGTGGAGCTGGGTCCCCTCCGCAGTCGACGGGTAGGCGTGCAGGACGACCCCGATCTCGCCGTTGTCGAAGGTGACGGTGTCCGGGTAGCCGCACACGCTCCCGGGCTCGTGTCGCGCGTCCGGATCGGCCGCATACAGCTGGCCGGCCAGGGACCATGTCTCGCCGCCGTCCTCGCTGACGCTGAGGCTGACCCCGCGCCGGGCCGGATCCTCGTCGCGATAGGCGCACGCGATCGCGCCGGAACGGAGCCGGAACAGCTTGATGTTCGAACCCAGGAACGGCGTCGGCATGATGGGCGACCAGGTCCGGCCCTCGTCGACCGAGGTGGACGACACGCTCTGGCGGGTCTGGTGCTCGCGGATGACCGCGAGGAACCGGGCGTCGTCGAGGCGGATCACGTCGATGTCGCTGTAGTCGCGACCGTCGGCCCGGGCGATGATCGTGGGCTGCTCGATCCGCTCCCCGGCTGGGTCACTGACACTGACCCCGGCGTGCCAGCCGATATCGCGGCCACGTGTTCCCATGACCGCCCACAGCAGGCGGCCATCGGCCAGGTGGTGCGGATTGCTCGCGCCGTACAGCTCGGTCCACTCGGGGAAGAGGCGGATCTCCGGTGACGGTTCGGACCAGCTGTCGCCCCCGTCGCGGGTCGTCGCTGAGGCGACGTACCAGCCGGTCATCGGCTCCGTTCCGCCGAGCGACAGGTCGATCAGGATGCGCCCGAGCATGACCTTGACGTTGTCGTCGGCGATCCGGGCGAGCCCACCCATCGCCAGCGAGAACCACCCCGGATAGGCATACAGGGCGAGCGGCTCCGCCCACGTCGCGCCCTCGTCGTTCGACTGGGTCACGACGAGCGCCGCCTGGTTGCGCAGGTCGACGCCGACGACGTGCGAGAAGCACATCAACAGTCGGCCGGTCGACTCGATGCGGACGATGCTGGCCGCCGACCGCCGGCCGGGCGGCGCGTCGGCGAACAAGGTCCGCGCCTCGATGACCTCGAGCGGTCCGCCGGGTTCGAGCCTGGGGGTGGGGTCGGCCATCGGATCCTCTCCGCTTCGGGTGGTGACGATCAGAGCAGGACGCGCGGGATGCGCTCGTCCCAGCGTCGAGTGACGGGCGGATCGTCGTCGACGGTGACGGCCAGGTCGATCGTCACGTGGAACTCGGTCTCCGTGGAGGCGATGACGACCTCGGCCTTGCCCTCGGTCCGGTGCCCGCCCTGGACGCTCGAGCAGCGATGCCAGCCGCGCGCGACCGCATGCGCCGGGTCGGCCGGGTCGACCTCGCAGGTGCAGCCGGCATCGCGCTCGATGCGCGTCCCCTCAGGCGTCGAATGCGCCGTCTCGACGCGGATCGTGGCCGCGACCTGCCCCGTCATGGCGTCGCGGGTCACGGTCCAGGTCACGGGCGGCTCCATGGCGGCGCCATGACGGGCGACGACGGGGGAGAGCTTGAAGGCCGGTGGCACCAGCGGACCGTCATCGGGCACGACCGGCAGGGAGAGCCGGGACGGGGTCGCCGGCCTTCGATGAACGTCGAGCGTCGCCGCCCAGGGCGTCGGCCACACGTTCGGCCAGTCCGCGCCGGCCACGGCCAGGCGGACCCGGTGGGCGGCCTCGAACCGCCACGCCGTCGCATCCAGCTCGATGATCAGCGGGACGACCGCGCCGGGCTCCAGTGGCCGCGGGTCCGTCAGGGACGCGCGCCGCGTGCCGTTCAGCATTCCCTTTGCGATGAGATGCGAGGCGCCATCCGGCGCCACATCGGACAGGCTGACCGCGACGCCCGCGACGGCGACGTTCGCGGCGATGTGGAGCTCGGCCCGGGCGCGCCCGAGGATGGTCAGCGGCGCAACCAGCGGCTCACCGGTGTAGACGAGGCTGTGCGCCTCGTCCTCGCGCTGGTCGTCGGACAGCCCGAACGGGACGCCGCCGGACCACAGGCCGGCGTGGACCCCGACGGTCGGATCGACGACGAGGTGGTCCGAGCCGGGGTCGCCCGCGGCCATCTCACCGGCGTCGCCGGGATCGACCAGGCGGCCGTCCGGCCCGAGCGCGAGGCTTCGCTCCGACCCACCGTCCGCCGGCCACGACCTTTCGGCGCGCCACGCCCCGTCGCTCTCGAGGCGCGTCGGCGACAGCGAACCTGCCCGCTGGACGAACACGACGATCGGCGGCTCGGTCATGACCCCGGTGTCGCGCCCGTGGCACCAGTGATCCAGCCAGCGGACGACCTCGTGGAGGTGATCGATCCGCGGACCGGGGATGGCGCCGTCCGGGTAGCGATGGTCCCACGGCCCGACGAGGAGCTTCTTCGGACCGGTCAGGCGCTCGAACAGGCGGAGAGGCGGGTTCGGGTAGCCGTCGCGCCAGCCGCCGATGAGGAATGCCGGGCAGGTGATCCGGTCCACGATGTCCGCCACGGAGCCCTGCCGCCAATAGGGACCGTCGACCTGGTGGCGCAACCAGGCCAGGAGGTACGGCTCGTCCTCCGCGATGTGGCGCTGCCAGACCTCACGCGCGCCATCGGCCGCGAAGGTCGGATCCGTCGGCATCGCGTTCCAGGCGATCATCCGGGTGCCATACCAGCCGATGTCGTAGTACATCCGGAGGAGGCCGCCGCGGTAATGGCAGTCGTCCGTGTAGCGGTCGTCGGTGAAGTCGACCGGGATGATCGAAGTCAGGTGAGGTGGCTGGAGCGTCGCGACCTGTAGCGCGGTGAAGCCGCCGTACGAGATACCCATCATGTTGACGTGGCCGTCGCACCAGGGCTGGGCGGCGAGCCACTCGATAGCGTCGTAGCCGTCGACCTGCTCCTGGGCCACGTACTCGTCGACGACGTGCCCGCCGGACCCGCCCGTGCCCCGGATGTCCACGCGAGCGACGATGTAGCCGTGGCGGGGCAGCTCGAGGTAGTGGCGCCTGGCCGTCGGCGCCTCCTCATCCTTGCGGTACGGGATGTAGTCCATGACGACCGGGAGCGGGCCGACCGGCAGGCCATCCGGCCCCGACCCCGCATCGTCCGACACGTACAGGTCGGCCGCCAGCAGCACGCCATCCCGCATCGGGATCATGACGTCCCGGACGATGCGGACGCCCTCGCCGGCCTGCAGCAGCTTCACGGCCCGCCCCACCTCACGCCGGGATCGTGTCGCGACCGCGATGGGGCTTCGGTCGTGGCGGGGTGGGCTGGATGCGCTGACCGCCCTTGAGGATGAACCGCGTCCGGCGCAGGTCGGTGATCTCGGTGTCGGGCGTGCCATCGACGATGAGCACGTCGGCCTCGAGCCCGGGCTTGAGCGTCCCCGTCTCGCCGTCGATGCCGAGATGCCGTGCGGCTCGCCCGGTCGCGCAGTGGATGACGTGGGCGGGATCCATCCCGGTGCCGACCCACGCCTCGAGCTCGATGAACAGTTCCTCGCCGAAGTCGGTGAAGTTGATCCCGACGTCCGTCCCGGGGACGAGCGTCACGCCCGCCTCGTTGAGCGCGCGGCCATTGGCCCACCAGTCGGCGCGTGTCATCTTCCCGGGGTTGGGCTGCAGCTTGTCGATGCGATTGCCGCTCTCGACCTCGTAGCGAGTCCCGGCCGAGATCGTCGGGATCGCCCGGGTGCCGCGTTCGACCATCCCGCGCGCGACCGTCTCGTCGAACGCCCATTCCCAGTCCTGGCCGAGCATCGTGCAATGCTGGATCGAGTCGATGCCGGCCTTCGACGCGTTGTCGATGCCGGGCACCCCGTGAGCGTGCGAGGTGACCTTCTTGCCGAGCCGGTGCGCCTCGTCGGCGGCGGCCGCCAGCTCCTCGATCGAGTAGGAGGCATGGCGCGAATCCGTACCGGGCGTCAGGCCACCGCCGGTGGCCATGATCTTGATCCCGTCGGCGCCTTCGTCCTCGAGCAGACGGCGAACCGCCTCGCGCACGCCGGCGACCCCGTCCGCCTCGCCGCCGAAGAAGTGGCAGTGGCCCCGGGTCTGGGTCACCGGGCGGCCACTGACA
>JANMBS010000321.1:0-7074 GCA_031360525.1 Thermomicrobiales bacterium | reverse complement strand
CGATGGCGAACATATCCCGCTCGCGACACTCCCCGGGATGGCCGAGCGGACCGTCTCGATCCATTCGATGTCCAAGACCTATTCGGTGACCGGCTGGCGGATCGGTTGGACGATCGCCCCGGCCGACCTCTCGGTCGGGATCCGCCGCGTCCACGACTTCCTCACCGTCGGCGCCGCCGCGCCGTTGCAGGCTGCCGCCGTCGTTGCGCTCGGCTTCCCGGACTCGTACTACCAGGACCTGGTCGATGGCTACCGGGCTCGGCGCGACCTGCTGCTGCCTGCGTTACGGACAGCCGGCTTCCGGGTCCACGAACCGGCCGGCGCCTACTACGTGATGACCGACATCTCGGACCTTGCCCACGACGGCGAGGACGATGTGGCGTTCGCTCTCCGACTCATCGCCGACCCGGGCGTCGCGGCCGTGCCCGGTTCGTCGTTCTTCTCCCGGCCCGAGCTCGGCAGGACCAAGCTGCGCTTCGCGTTCCCGAAGAGGCACGAGACTCTGGCCGCCGCCGCGGAACGCCTGGCCCGGTTGGCGGTCCGCGCCTGACAACGGCCCGGCGGTTGCGCCTGGAGCCGACCTAGCGAGACGCCACCCGCCCGACCAGGTCGGTGATCATCCGCCGCGCGTCGAGCGTATCGAAGGCCATCAGCGGGTCGGGCTCGATGACATGCTCGACGACTTTCCCACCGATGCGCGAATAGAGGACCGGGTAGATCGACCCCGACCCGTCGCCCTCGAGCGTCGCCGCGAGCGCGTCCGGCCCGCCCTCGTCGAGCACATGGGCGAGCGGCTGCACCCCGTCGTCACGCATCCCGCCGGACGGGTCGGCGGTCAGGACGCGGGCGAGGTAGCCACGCTGGTGGAAGAGCTCGGGAGCCTCGGCCAGCTCGGTCGCGACGAAGCCCGGGATCGCCCCCGCGGCGATGTGGGGTCGCTCCGGCTCGATGCCGAAGTGGGTCTGGGCGATCCGGGCGGCAAGCACGCGGGCGTTGTACCTCGCGCCGTGGACGGCCCCCGAGTTGGACGGCACGCCGTGTTTCTGGAGGCCCTTGGCGCCCTGTCCGATCGTCCCGCCGAAGAAGATGCCGGGTACGGTCGGACTCTCCCACCAGGGCGTCTGGACGGGCAGCCGGCTCTGCCCGACCGTCTGCACGCCGAGATCCGGTAGATCGACCAGCGGCGTCACGAAGCCGGTCGCCGAGATGACGTCGTCGACCTCGAGCGACAGGTCCGCGCCACCATCCGTGCGCCGCAGGCGCACGGTGAGGCGACCGTCGGCCCCCCGCTCGATCCGGTCGATGGAGGCGTCGAGGACGTTGACCCCTCCGCCCAGGACGTGGTCCTCGTACGGCTGCACGTAGCGTGCCCGAACGCCGACGAGGGTCCTGGTCTCGACGGACAGCTTCACCTTCGACGGCGAAACGAGGACCAGCTGACGCGCCCACGGCAGGAGCCCGGTGGCGAGCTCGAAGCCGGAGTTCTGCTTGCCGATGATGAGGATCCGGCGATCCGCGTACGACTCAGCGGGACGCACCTCGGCGTAGTGGATCGCGTGCTCCATTCCGGCGCCGGGCGGTGTGTACGGCTCGGCGACACCGACGGCCACGACGAGCACCCGCGCACGGTAGACGCCGTCGGTCGTCTCGACCTCGAACCGGTCGCCCTCCTCGCCGGCAAGACGGCGGGTCCCGGTCCAGCGGCAGCCGTAGCGGACGGTGACGGATCCGCGCTCCGCGAAGGCGACGAGATTTGCCTCCATCTCCGGCCGCGACGGGAAGTACGAGGTCCCGTCCATCAGTCCGGGCTGGATGGCGGTGCACGTCGGATCGGCGCCGAGCAGGCTGTTCCAGTCATAGCGCTCGTAGGCGCGCGTCCCGCGCTGCGCAGGCGCGTGCGGCTTCGTCCACGACAGCAGCCGCTGGAAGAACGGCCAGCGACGGAACATCCCACCCGGCGACGGATCGGCCGAGATGACCGCGTGGTCGACGCCCAGGCGGGACAGCGAGTACGCGACCTGGAGCGCACCCGGCCCGCTCCCCACGACGAGGACCGGGTACTCGCCCGGCGGGAACGGTGCGCTCAGCTCCGCCATCGGTTCGCGGTCCGCAGCCGCCGGGCCTGCGCCTGGAGCATGCGGTACATGACTCGTGGGTTGTCGACCAGGAAGGGCTCGACACCCGGGCCCGGCAGCACCAGGCAGCGGAGCGAACGCGTGGCGACCACATCGGCGATCGGCGTCTCGCCCAGCAGCACCGAGACCTCGCCGAAGAACTCTCCGCGGCCGAGCCTGGCGCGCTCCTCGCCATCGATGACGATCGCCGCCTCGCCGTCGAGGATGACGTAGAACGCGGAGCCCGCGAGGCCCTGGCGAAGGACCTTCTCGCCCTCCGCGAAGGCAGCCTCCTCGAAGATGTGGACGATGGCCGCAAGACGCGGGCCGGGGATGTCGGCGAACAGCGCGAAGCCGGCGATCGTGTCGATCAGGTCCTCGCGCTCGGCCATGGCGAGCATCGTCGCAGATGTGGCGCGGCCGTGCGACGTGCGGGCGCGGTTGACGCCTCGCCGTCGGGCGGCGCAGCATGACCGTGAAGTGCGCGACCCGAACGAATCCGACCGGCCCTGACCGCGGTCCGGGTGCCCCAGGGATGACCGAGTCCGGGACGCTGACGCGCGGGACCTTCACTTTCCTGTTCAGCGACATCGAGGGCTCGACACGGCTCGAGCAGGCCGTCGGGCGCGACCGCTACGCGGAGCTGCGCGAGCGCCATCGGGTCATCCTGCGAGCTGCGGCCGAGACTCACGGAGGTATCGAGCAGGGCACCGAAGGCGACTCCCTGTTCGTCGCGTTCCACGAGGCCCCCGATGCCGTCGGAGCCGCCGTCGCGGCGCAGCGCGCGATGGTCGCCGAAGCGTGGCCCGACGATGCGCCGATCCGTGTCCGGATGGGCCTGCACACCGGCGGTGCCGAACGATCCGGGGAGAGCCTCGTCGGGCTGGGGATCAACCGGGCCGCACGGCTCGCAGCACTCGCCCACGGCGGGCAGATCCTGGCCTCCAGCCTGATCCGCGACCAGCTCGTCGACCGCCCGGTCGACGGCGTCACGTTGCGGGACCTCGGGGAGCACCGGCTCAAGGACCTCAGCGCCCCGGTGCGCGTCGTCCAGGTCATCGCCGCCGGCCTGCCGGCTGACTTCCCGGCCCTCCGTTCGCTCGACGCCCGGCCGAACAACCTGCCCACCCAGCTGACGACGTTCATCGGTCGCGACGCCGAGCTCGAAGCGGCGGCCGGGCTGCTCGCCACCACCCGGCTCTTGACGCTGACCGGCCCGGGCGGGACCGGCAAGACGCGGCTCTCACTCCAGCTCGCGGCGCGCGCCTCCGACGATTTCCCCGATGGCGTCTTCTTCGTGCCCCTCGAGCCGATCCGGGATCCGATGCTCGTCGCCCCGCGTATCGCGAGTGCCCTCGGCGTGGCCGAGAGCACCGCCCGCCCGATCCAGGATTCGCTCGCCGACTGGCTGCGCGACAAGCGTCTCCTTTTGGTCCTCGACAACTTCGAGCAGGTCGTGGCGGCCGCTCCGATCGTGGCCGACCTGCTGCGGGCCGCACCGGGCATCAAGGCAGTCGTCACGAGCCGGGCGGTGCTCCACGTCTCGGGCGAGCAGGAGTACGAGGTCCCGGGTCTGCCGGCGCCCCCAGACCCGAGTCACCAGACGGGGATGGAGCGGCTGAACCAGGGCGGCGCTCGAACCATCGACCCGGTCGCTCTCGGCCAGTACGCCGCGGTCCGGCTGTTCATCGAGCGCGCCGTCGCGGTCCGTCCGGGGTTCGGCGTCACCAACGACAATGCGCCGGCCGTCGCCGCGATCAGCGCGCGGCTCCACGGCATGCCACTCGCGATCGAGCTGGCCGCGGCGCGGATCAAGCTGCTGAGCCCGGATGCGATCCTCGTCCGGCTCGATCATCAGCTCGACGTGCTGGCCGCGGGCGCGCGCGACCTGCCGGAACGCCAGCAGACATTGCGCGGCGCGATCGCCTGGAGCTACGACCTGCTCGACGACGGGGGCAAGCGATTGCTCGACCGGCTGTCGGTGTTCGCCGCCGGGTGTGACCTGGACTCGGCCGAGGCGGTCTGCGGGCCCTCTTCCGAGATCGCCACAGATATCCTCGACGGCCTGATGGCGCTGGTCGACCAGAGCCTGGTGAAGGTCGAGGAAACCGCCGACGGCGAGACCCGGTTCCGGCTCCTCGACACGATCCGGGAGTACGCCGCGGAGCGGCTCGAGGTCGATGGGGAGGTCGACCTCATCCGCGCCCGCCATCGCGACTGGTACGCAGCGCTCGTCCCGCAGGCAGCCGCCGAGCTGTCCGGGCCCGAGCAGCGACGCTGGCTCGATCGACTGGAGCTCGAGCACGACGACATCCGTGCCGTCCTCGACCGCGCCGTCGCGGAGCCCGACCCTCCGGTCGCCATCGGCGTCGCCTTCTCGATGTGGCGCTTCTGGCAGAAACACGGCCACCTGGCCGAGGCACGTCGACGGCTGGGATCGATGGCGGCGGCGCCCTGGTCGCATGGCGACCCGCGCCTGCGTGCCAAGGTGATGGAAGCCCTCGGCGGGACCTGCTGGTGGCAGGGCGATCTGCCCGCGATGGCGCCGTGCTATCGAGAAGCGCTCGAGATCTGGCAGACCCTCGACGACGACGCCGAGCTCGCCAATGCGTACTACAACGCATCGTTCACCTACGCTGTCAATGTCGGGTTCGGGCCGGCGGACGACGCCGACCATGACCAGACCGGGTTGCGCTACCTCGAACAGGCGCGCGAGATCTTTCGCCGCATCGGTGACCGGCGAGGCGAGGGCAATGCGGCCTGGGGCCTCGGCAACTACCTCTATTTCCAGCGCGCCCCCGGGAACGGTGAGGAACAGTTCCGCGAGACGCTGGCGATATTCCGGGAGGTCGGCGACCTGACGATGGAGGCGTGGGGACTGCACATGCTGGGGACCTCGCTGCTGCGCAACGGGCAGGTCGACGAGGCACGGGGGCACATCGCCCACGCGATCCGGCACTTCCATTCCGCCGGGGATGCATCTGGTCTGACCCTGACCTTCGACGACATGTCTGCCGTGGCCGTCGCCGACGGCGACCTCCCGCGGGCGGCGCGGCTCCGCGGCGCCGCCCGCAACCTGACGGTCGAGACCGGCGCGCAGCTCGCGGGCTACGTCGAGGACACGTTCGAGACCGGGGCGCGACCCGGGGTCCGCGCCAGGATGTCGTCCGATGAGCTCGCGCGCTACGGAGCAGAGGGCGCGGCGTGGACACTCGACGAGGCGACTGCGTATGCGCTCGAGGGGGCCGATCCGGTCGCGTCAGACAGATCCCACGAGGCGTAGCCATGGACGGGGGCACCGCAACGGTTGCTCCCGGTGGAAGCAAGGGGTCCCTCCGGGGAGAAGCAGATAGACTGGCCCTCCGATGACCACCCAGACGACGCCGTCCGAGCCCAGTCGCCAGAAGACCGGCATCCCCAAGAACCCGGGCCGGCGCGACCTCGGGTTGCGGGCGACACTGGTCTTCCCGAACCGCGAGATCGTCGAGAAGTATTACGTCCCGATCATCTATACCGCCTGCCGGACGTGCTACTCCGAGCAGGACCCCGATGAGATCTTCCGCCGTGCGGTCGACGGCGACTTCGACCCCGCCAAGATGCAGAAGCTGATCAGCTCGGTGATCGAATCCGGGCACGGCTCGACCATCGAGCACGTCGTCTTCACCTTCGCCATCAGCGGCGTATCGCGGACCCTGTCGCATCAACTCGTGCGCCATCGGGCGGGCGTCGCGTTCGACCAGCAGAGCCAGCGCTACGTGAAGTTCAAGGGGGCGGCCACGATGCTCCCCCAGTCCATCGCGGACGGCGACCCCGACCTGCGAGAGCGGTTCGAGGAACAGGTCGATGGCGCGCTCGGCCTGTACGGCGAGCTGCTCGAGGCCGGCATCCCCGGTGAGGACGCCCGGTTCGTCTTCCCCAACGCGACGCGGACCAACCTCGTGATGACCACCAACCTTCGGGCGCCCATCCACATGTCCGGCCTGCGCCTGTGCACGATGGCCCAGTGGGAGATCCGCCGGCTCTTCCAGCTGATCCGCCACGAGGTCTTCGCGGTCTCACCGTTCCTGGGCTCGTTCCTGGCGCCGAAATGCGTGCCGCTCGGCTATTGCGACGAGTTCGCCAACCGCGACGAGCACTGCCCCATCCGGCCGCACAAGGACAACGTCCTGGCGGCGTGGGCCGAAAAGGCCGCCGCGGCCAAGGCGGCCGGTCGCGAGTTGCCGGTCGCGTGAGCGCGGCGTCAGGCGCCACGCGCGGGCCCTAGCGTTCGCTCGGGAGGTCCGCCAGGAAGCGCCGGATGACGCGCGCCAGCCGCGGCCCGGCGACCTGACCGGCGTCCAGCACCTCCTCATGGGTGAGCGGTTCGCCGCTGTACCCGGCGCCGGCGTTGGTGACCAGCGAGACGCCGCAGACCGCCAGACCGACCCAGCGGGCGGCGATGCATTCGAGCACCGTCGACATGCCGACCGCATGGCCGCCCAGGCCGGCCAGCATCCGGACCTCGGCCGGGGTCTCGTAGGTCGGTCCCGTCAGACCCACGTAGATCCCCTCCTCCAGGACGATGCCCTCGGCGGCGCCGGCCGCGTGCAGCCGCTCGCGCAAGCCCGGGTCCCAGGCGTCGGTCAGGTCCGGGAAGCGCGAGCCCAATTCGTCGGCATTGGGGCCGATGAGCGGGCTGCGCCCGGTCAGGTTGATGTGATCGCGCATGACCATCAGTGTCCCGGGCCCGAACGACGGGTCCAACCCGCCGGCGGCGTTGGTCAACAGGACGATCCGGGCCCCGAGCTGTGCGAAGAGCAGGACCGGCTGGATGACGAGCCCGGGATCATTGCCCTCATACAGGTGGAAGCGACCCTGGAGCATGACCACGGACCGCCCCGCCAACGTGCCGAGGAGGAGCCGTCCCGCGTGTCCCGGCGCGGTCGCCGCGGGCCAGCCGGGCAACTCCGCGAATGGGATC
>JANMBS010000218.1:0-3061 GCA_031360525.1 Thermomicrobiales bacterium | reverse complement strand
TCGCGATGCGCCGGACGTCTCGGGCAACGTAGGCGTATTCCTGGGCCGCAGACACCTCGAGGCTCGACCCGGAGCGGACCGGTGCGGCGTCGGCGGTGCGTGACGGCGTCGACCGTTTCCGCGCCGCCTCGGCGGCCTTTTCCTCGGCCAGGATCGAGGCTTCGAGCTCGGCTGCTCGAGCCTCCTCGGCGTCGGTCAGGGTGTTGGGTCGGGGGGCCGCGACTGGCGTGGCCGCAGAGGCCGGCCGGGCCGCCGGGCGCGCGGCCTGGCGCTGGAGCGGTGGGCGCTGTCCCGGTCGGGACGTGCTGCCTCGGGATCGCTTGGCCATGGTCTGGTGAAGGGCCTCCAACGACAGGAATCGGTCGGCGCGCGAGGGTCGTCCCGGTCCCGCGCCGGTTGCGAGAGCTCTGGGCTGCCGACGGCAGAGGATAGCATCCCGTTTGACTCCATCGCGAGAAGGGCCCCTGCTAGACTCGGGCCGCCCCACCTGGAGGACCAACCGATCGACCTCGACGCGCTCATCCAGCCCTATTCCAGCGCGCTCGTCGCCGGCCTGGTCGTGATCGTCCTCGTCCTGTTGGTCGTCGTCGTGCTGGTCGCCCGTCGCACCGGCCGGATCGACGCCAGGCTGGCCGGACTGACCCGGGGAGGGGACGGCGGCAGTCTCGAGGCTATCCTCGGTTCGCGCCTCGAGGTGGTCGACGCCGTCTCGCGCGAGCTCGACGAGCTGGCGGCTCGGATGGCCATCCTCGAGGGCGCCCAGCGCCGCGCGTTCCAGCGGGTCGGGCTGGTCCGCTACAACCCGTTCGAAGAGACCGGCGGCAACCAGAGCTTCGCGCTCGCCCTGCTCGACGCGGCGGGCGACGGATGGGTCCTGTCGAGTCTGCACGCGCGATCGGGGACGCGGGTCTACGCCAAGGCGATCAAGGCCGGGCGGGGTGACGCGGCCTTGTCCGATGAGGAGGCGGCCGCGATCCGGCAGGCCACGGGCGTGACAGGCTAGATGACACGGCGGCCGGCGATTCTCCCGTCATGGCCCCCACGACCGAAGCACGGACCCCAGCCGATCACGTGATCCGCCCGCGGACGCAACCGCGCCGCGAACCCTCACCGCTCGATCAACTTCCCGCCTGGCGCGAGCTTGTGCCGGTCATGGATCCGCTGGTCGCCGATGCGACCCCGGCAGGTCTGGAGGCCCTCCTCGGCGGCCTCAACCCCGACCAGCTCCGCGCGGTCACCCATGGCGGCGGCCCGCTCCTCGTCGTCGCCGGTGCCGGGACAGGCAAGACCCAGGTCATCACGCGCCGGATCGCGTGGTTGATCGCGACGCGACGGGCGAAGCCGTCGGAGATCCTGGCCCTGACCTTCACCGACAAGGCGGCCGAGGAGATGGCGGTCCGCGTGGATCAGCTCGTGCCGTACGGCTACACGGACACGGCGATCTCGACCTTCCACGCCTTCGGCGACAGCCTCATCCGGGACTACGCGCTCGAGCTCGGGCTGCCGACCGACCTCAGGGTCCTGACCCGGCCTGAGGTCGTCATCTTCCTGCGCGAGCACCTCTTCGAGTTCGATCTCGACGCCTACCGGCCGCTCGGCGACCCGACCCGCTTCCTGGCCGCGCTCGCGACGTTGTTCAGCCGCTGCAAGGACGAGGACATCTCGCCCGCCGACTATCTCGTCCACGCCGACCGCCTGGCGGTCGAGGCGGAACGATCGGTCGAGCTCGCGACCGGAGAAGAGGCAGCCGAGGGCGGCGCCGGTTCGCCGGCCGATGCCGCACTCGAGGAGGCCCGGCGGCAGCGCGAACTGGCCGGTGCCTACGCCACCTACCAGCGGCTGCTGGCCGCCAACGGCTGCATCGATTTCGGCGACCAGGTTGCGCTCGCCCTGCGGCTCGTGCGGACATCGGCCGCGGCCCGGACCGCGATCGCTGGTCGCTTCAAGTACATCCTGGTCGATGAGTTCCAGGACACGAACCGTGCCCAGGCCGAGCTGGTCGCCACGCTGGCCGACGGCCATCGCAACGTGACCGTGGTGGGCGACGACGACCAGGCGATCTACGCTTTCCGGGGTGCCGCGGTCGACAACATCCTGGCCTTTGGCGATCGCTACCCTGGAGCCCGGACCGTCGTACTGCGGCGGAACTACCGGTCGCTCGCGCCGGTCCTTGATGCGGCCTACCGGCTGGTCCGCTTTAACGACCCGGACCGGCTCGAGGTCCGTGCCGGGATCGTCAAGCGGCTGCGGGCCCAGCGGGTCTCGCCGGCCCCGGCCCCGGTCCGCCTGGAGGTCTTCGCCTCGGGTGCCGAGGAGGCCGACTGGCTGGCCGCCGAGATCGGCCGGCGCATCGAGGCCGGCGCCGAGCCACGGGACCACGCGATCCTGGTCCGCGCCAACGGCCACGCCGATCCCATCCTGCGGGCACTCAACATGGCCGGCATCCCATGGCGGTTCTCGGGCACGTCCGGGCTGTACGCCCGGCCCGAGGTCCGACTGCTGCTCGCCTTCCTGCGTGCGGTCGCCGACCTCGAATCTAGCGTCGACGTCTACGCGCTCGGTGCGTCGGAGGTGTACGGCCTCGGCGGCGAGGATCTGACCGCGATCGTCAACATGGCCCGCCGACGGAACCGTTCGGTCTGGGCGATCCTGGACGAGGTCGATCGCCAGCCGGGGATCCTGCGCCTGACGGCCGAGACGCGGGCGACCGTGCACCGGCTCGTCTTGGACCTGCACATCTACGCGGAGGCGGCCCATGCCGGGCCCGCGGGTGAGCTCCTCTATCGCTTCCTGCGCGCGAGCGGCATCCTCGCCCGGCTGGTCGGCACGGACACGCCGGCCGCCGAGGAACAGCTTCAGAACATCGCGCGTTTCTTCGAGATCGTCCGATCGCAGTCAGCGCTCCTCGCCGACGACCGGGCCGTCTTCGTCGCGCCGCACCTCGCCACCCTGATCGAGGCCGGCGATGACCCGGCCACGGCCGAGCTCGATCCGGACGCCGACGCCGTCGCGGTCCTGACCGTCCACAAGGCCAAGGGCCTCGAGTTCCCGGTCGTCTTCC
>JANMBS010000179.1:0-3252 GCA_031360525.1 Thermomicrobiales bacterium | reverse complement strand
CTGGGTCCGGCCGCTGGACGGACCGGCGTTCGCCGCCCGGGTCATGGAGCTGGACCGCGTGTACGACCCCGATGTGGTCGCGGTCCAGCTCAACGTCCTCGGCTCGCACGATGCCCCCCGGCTGCGGACCGTGCTCGGCGGCGATGCGCGGAGTGCCCTGCTCGCGATGCTCCTCCAGGCGACACTCCCCGGCGCCCCGTCGATCTACTACGGCGACGAGATCGGCCTTGAGGGCAGCCACGACCCCGACTGCCGTCGCGCGTTCCCGTGGGACGAGAGCCGCTGGGAGCCAGGCCTGCGCCAGTCAGTGCGGGCGCTGCTCCACCTGCGCCGGGCCGAACCGGGGCTGCGCGACGGGCCCATCCGGGTCGCCGGCGCCCACGGCACGGCAGTCGCCCTCGAGCGTGGCGCCGGGGCGTCGCATTTCATCGTGGCGGTCAACACGGGCAACGAGGCGGTCCGGCTCGACGTTCGGCTCGAGGAGCCGGTCGATGGGGGCGGGCGACTTGAGCCGGTCGAATTGCCGGGATTCCTGCCGGGCCTGGGCGGCATCGACCCTGGCCCGCTCCAGGACGGCGGGGGCACACTCGATCTCCCTCCCCGCTCGGGTTCCGTCCTGCGCATCCGCTGAGGGGCCGCGGCGATTTCGGTCATAATCGGCGCCTGTGGCAGATCTCCCGATCGAACTCGGGGACGGGCTGAGCGAGCGATTGGCCCGCATCCTCGATGTCGAGGCGAAGATCCCGCGGGCATTCGATGCATTGGGGCGGATCGGGGGGCGCGACGTGCTGCTGCTCGATGGCGCCGATGGGATCCGTGCCCGGCAACTGGCTGAGCTCGGAGCGAGGGTCGCGTTCGCGGCGACGAACGGAGGCTCGCGCATCGACGCGCCCGACGACTCGGCCGATGTCGTGGCCAACCTGTGGACCGCCTCTCGAGCCGACCTCGGACCGGCGCTGCGCGAGGCCGACCGGGTCCTGCGACCGGGTGGCCGCCTGCTCGTCCTCCACGACTACGGTCGCGACGACGTCTCGCAGCTCCGCGGCGACCTGCCCGACTACGGGCTCCTGAGCCGGCGCGACGGACCGTACCTGCGTAGCGGTTTCAAGGTCCACGTCGTCCACTGCTTCTGGACCTTCGAATCGATCGAGGAGGCGCGCGGTTTCCTCGAAGCGGCGTTTGGCGAGGTCGGCACGCGGGTGGCGTCGGCGATGAAAAGGCCGCGATTGACGTATAACGTGGCTGTGTATCACAAGTCCTTCGGAGTGACGGCATGACCGCTGTTCGCCGCGGCGTCTCGCCCGGCATCGTCTTCCTGGCCGTCGCCCTCATCGGGTCAGTGCTCTTCGCGCTCTACGCGGTCACCGTCCGCGACGCTTCGCAGATCCCGCTCCTGGCTGCCGGAAGCGCGGTGCTGGGAATCGTCTTCATCGCCCTCGCCGCCTACGCCTTGCGCTCGATCTGGCGGGCCGGCATCGAGGGGCGGAGCGGGCAGGCGTTCGTGCTCGGGGTCGGTGGCGGCATCGCCGCGATCATCGGGGCCGGTTGCCTGGCCGCAGCGATCATCCTGTTCCTGCTGGGCCAGAAACCCGTCTGACGACGCCTCCGGGCGGCCCGCTGCCTGACGACGATCGCGACCAACGGGGCCCGCCCGGACCCTCTGGTAGACTCCGGCCGTCCTCGCCCCCATCGTCTAGAGGCCTAGGACGCCACCCTTTCAAGGTGGAGATCAGGGGTTCGAATCCCCTTGGGGGTACCACGGCCCGACCGACTCGCGGTCGGCCCGGGTCAGGGTCATCCGGCCGGGATGGCGCCGACCTGCTGAAGCATCGAGTCGCATCCCGAGCTCCCTGCCAGTACTCCACGATCCGTCCGTCGGAGACCCGGCAGATGTCGATGCCCGACACGGTCACCGGCTTTCCCGTGGCGGGGATGCCCATCAAGTTTCCGCTGTGGGTGCCGCGGCCCGTCCAGCGCGTGGCAACCGCGCCTCATGCCCCTGCTACCATCGGTCGCGATGGAGATCATGGGCATCCAGATCCGCACGATCGTCAAGGACAACGTCGCGATCCGCTGCGACGGTTGCCTCGAGGTCATCGACGGGACGCCCTGGCGGATCAACCTGCTCGACATCGTGGCGTCCGAAGCTCCCGTCGCCTGGACCGACCGTCCGACGATCAACCCCGGCCCGTTCCAGTTCCACCGCGACCCGACCCACGTCCGTCGCTGGATGGCCGACAAGGGTTTCACGTTCTGCCGGCGGGGCGAGGTCCGCGAGATCATGCGCCCCGTCCGGATCCCGACTGACCCACCGGGTTGGGGCCTGTGCGACGGCATCCATCGCGACGACCATGAGTTCGTCCCGGCCTGACCTGAGCGGCCGGGCGACCGGTAACCGACGTTCCACCACGTTTCGGGTTTGACAACGCGACTCCGCGACCCATATCCTCGCCCCGCTATGGGAGAATCGTCGGTACCTAGATTCACCCATATATGAGCGCGAACATGAGCCATGTCGACGAGTCGGGCGAGCGTATCCCCCCACGGGCGCCCGACTCGTCGGCTCCCTAGCCACCGAGGCCTCGCGTGCCGAACGCAACTGCCGCCCCTCCCCGCTGGTTGTCGCTCGGACCCGCCAGCCGGATGGTGGGCGTCGATCCCGACACCCTTCGTCGCTGGGCGGATGAGGGTCGGATAGAGGCGTATGTGACCCCGGGCGGGCACCGTCGATTCGACCGAGAGACCATCAAGGCGCTTGTCTCCGCCCGCCGTATCGGCAGTCGACCGCTCGCCAGCCTGGGTGCCAGCCCGGAACGCCTGACGCGCGCCTACCGGCGCAGCTACGTCACCCACTCGACGGCTCGCGACGTCCCAGCCCACGACGAGGACGCGCGCGAGCACTATCGACGCGACGGCCGGCTCCTCGTCGAGGCGCTCGTCGCCCACCTCGATGCCGGCGTCAGCGACGCCATCGGACGCGACCGGTCGGAAGCGGCGGCGACGGCGCTCGTCGACGATCTCGCACGCCGTCTGGCGACCTCCGGCACCAGCCTGACCGAGGCGGTCGGGCTGTTCGTCGCGGCTCGCCGGCCGTTCCTCGACGAATTGACCGGGCTCGGCCGGCGACGCGCGCTCGACGCCTCCAGGCTGGCGGTCCTCTACCAGGACGCCTCGGGGCTGCTGGACAGGCTGCTTCTCCGGCTTATCGCAACGTACCAGGACGCGGTCCGGCCATGAACCCCGCCGTCGTCC
>JANMBS010000173.1:0-12872 GCA_031360525.1 Thermomicrobiales bacterium | reverse complement strand
AAGGCCGAGGAGAAGCGCCGGGTCGGCGAGGTGCTCGACCTGGTTCGCTTGGGCGGCTACGGCGGGCGCCGAACCTGGGAGATGTCGGGCGGCCAGCAGCAGCGCGTCGCTCTCGCCCGAGCGCTCGTGAACCGCCCGACGGTCCTGCTCCTCGACGAGCCGCTCGGCGCGCTCGACCTGAAGCTGCGCAAGGAGATGCAGCTCGAGCTCAAGGCCCTCCAGCGCGAGGTCGGGATCACGTTCGTGTACGTGACCCATGACCAGGAGGAGGCGCTCACGATGAGCGACGTCATCGTGGTCATGCGCGACGGCCGCATCCAGCAGCAGGGCGGGCCGACCGAGCTGTACGAGCAGCCGGTCAACCGGTTCGTGGCCGATTTCATCGGCAGTTCCAACTTCATGCCGGGGACCATCGCCGAGTTCGACCCGGCGAGGCGCATCGCCACCGTCCGGACGGACGGCGGGCTGACCATCCGCGGCCGGGTCACCGATGCCGCGGCCACCCCGGGCCAGGGCGACGCCGTGACCGTCGTCACTCGTCCGGAACGCCTGGAGGCCGTGCCGGCCGACGGGCCCTCGCCGAACACCGACGGCTGGACATCGGTACCGGGGCGCATCAATCAAGGCACCTATCTCGGCGATCAGACCGAGTACCGGGTGCAGACCGATTTGGCGGGCGAACTCGTCGTCCGCCGCCAGAACGCAACGGGGACGGGAACCAGCCAGGGCATGGGACCGGGAGATCCGGTCGTGGTGCGCTGGCTCGATGCGGCGAACCTGGTCCTTGTGGCCTAGGGGTTTCGCGAATTGCCCGTATCGCGGGCGGAGGAGGCTGGAGCATGTCCGAGGATCTTGAGACCACGCTACGACGAATGACCGAGACCAAGGTCAACCGCCGCGGCTTCCTGTACGCGGCCGGGCTGACCGGAGCGGCCGCCGCGATCGCCGCCTGCAACACAGGCGGCGGGTCATCACCGGCCGCCTCGACGTCAGCGAGCGCCGCTCCCGCCGCGAGCGCCGCCGCGAGCGCGGCCCCGAGTGCCGCCGCGGCGGACAGCTTCCCGCCCGCCGGTGACATCGAAAAAGAGCTGTTCATGTACAACTGGAGCGAGTACATCTCGCTCGCGAACATCGAAGCGTTCAAGGCCCAATACGGCATCACCAAGTTCCAGTACGACATCTACGACAGCAACGACGTCCTGCTCGCGAAGCTCCAGGGCGGGGCGACCGGCTACGACATCGCGTCGCCGACGGCGGAGTACGTGCCCGGCATGGTCGAGCAGGGCTTCGTCCAGAAGCTCGACAAGTCGCGGCTGCCGAACCTGGCCAACATCGACCCCAAGTTCAAGGGCCTGTGGTGGGATCCCAAGGACGAGTACCTCATCCCGAAGGACTTCGGGACGACCGGCGTCCTCTACCGCACGACGATGATCCCGACGGTCCCCAAGAGCTGGAAGGATTTCCTGGAGCTGATCAAGGGCCCAGCCTCGGGCAAGACCGTCTTCGTCGACTCGATGGGCGACGTCTTCGTCTTCCCGCTCAAGATGCTCGGCTTCTCGGCCAACTCCGTCGACAAGGCCGAGCTCGACCAGGCGCGCACCGTCCTGCTCGATGTCGCGCCGCACCTGCTCGCCCTCGACTCGAACAAGTACGGCGAAAAGATGGCAAAGGGCGAGGCTGCGCTCTCGCTGGGTTGGACCGGCGTCCTCACCCAGGATATGGCGGACACGCCTGACAAGGGATACGTGGTCCCCTCCGAGGGCTCGATCTTCTGGCTCGACACGTGGGTCCTGCTTGCCGACGCGCCGCATCCCAACGCGGCCTACGCCTTCCTTGACTTCATCCACACCCCGGCGATCCAGGCCGAGGAGACCAACTACAACAACTACGGCACGCCCAACGACAAGGCCAAGCCGCTGGTCGATCCGAAGGTCCTGGCCGACCCGGCGGTCTTCCCGCCCGATGAGGTGTTCGCGCTCCTCGAAGGGTCCGAGGACACCTCTGCCAACACCCAGCGGACCGATATCTGGGAAGAGTTCAAGCAGAAGCTCGGCGGCTGACAGCCCCTCTCGATCGGAGAGCGAGCATGGCGTCGTCGGCCAGCGGGCTGGGACCGCGTCCGATCGGTGAGAGGCTGCGGTCAGGGCTCCTGACGACGCTGCTCCTGATGCCGGCCGGCATCTGGTATCTCGTCCTGCTGGTCGCCCCGCTGGTGATCATCTTCGTCTTCTCGTTCGGGACGCGAGCCCGCAACGGCGGCTACGCGCCGGCTTTCGTCTTCGACAACTACGTGCGCGCCTTCCAGAAACCCGAGCCGTTCATCACCAGCCTCCAGATGGCCACGATCGGGACCCTCGCCTGCCTCCTGGTCGGGCTGCCACTGGCGTACTACCTCGCGACGCGGGCCGGCCGCTACCGGGGCGTCCTGATCCTGCTGCTGGTCATCCCGTTCTGGACCAGCTTCCTGATCCGGACGTACGCGTGGCTCTTGATCCTCGGGCCCGATGCCGGGCTGGCCGGGTTCCTCGAATCGGTCACCGGCGCCGAGCAGGTCCAGATCCTGGGGACACCGATCGCGGTCATGATCGGCCTCGTCTACGGCTACCTGCCGCTGATGGTCTTCCCGCTGTACGTCACCCTCGAGCGGATGGACCGCACGCTCGTCGAAGCGTCGAAGGACCTTGGCGCTGGTCGCTGGGGCAGCTTTCGCCAGGTGACCCTGCCGATCGCCTTGCCTGGCCTGGTGACCGGCAGCATCCTCGTCTTCATCCCGATGATGGGCGAGTACGTCGTCCCGCAGATCCTCGGCTACGGCCGGACCTACCTGATGGGCAACGCCCTCGTGACCGACTTCCTCGAGGCGCGGAACTGGCCGTCGGGATCGGCACGGGCCGTCTTCCTGATCGTCATCATGGTCGTCACGATCGCCGCCTACGTGTGGTTCGTGAATCGTGGCCGCAAGACCCGTGAGGTCAGCGTCCTGTGACCGCCCCCGCTGTCGCCCGGGCCGCGGGTCGTGGCGCTCGCCGTCCCGCCGCCGGGCAACGGGTCGATCGCTGGGCCGGCGTGGTCGAGGGCTACTTCCGGCTCCACGCCGCGGTGACCTACGCGTTCCTGTTCCTGCCGATCATCGTCGTAGTGGTGCTCGCCTTCAATGCCACGACCAAGGCGACCACGGTCTGGTCGGGCTTCTCGCTGCGCTGGTTCCAGATCGCCCTGGCCGACGAGGTCGTCCGCGACGCGCTGACCAACAGCTTCTGGATCGCCATCCCCAATGCGTTCCTGGCGACGGCGTTCGGGACCATGGCCGCGCTCGGGCTGCAGCGCGTCGGCAAGCGGATCCGGCTCGGGTTCGACGTTCTGACCTACATGAGCATCATCGTGCCCGAGATCGTCATCGCCCTGGCCACGCTGATCCTGTTCGCCACCAGCTTCGATGCGCTCGAGTCGTGGTTCGGGCTCAAGCTCAAGTTCGGGCGCGAGACGATCATCGCAGCCCACGTGCTGTTCAACACGAGCCTCGTGCTGCTCCTGGTTCGGGCGCGCCTGTCCGGGATGGACCGGACGCTGGTCGATGCCAGCGCCGACCTGTTCGCCACCCCGTGGCGGACGTTCCGCCAGATCACCTGGCCACAGCTCCTGCCGGCGATCATCGCCGGGTTCCTGCTCTCGTTCACGTTCAGCTTCGACGACTTCGTCATCACGACGTTCGTCAGCGGTCCGGGCTCGTCGACGCTGCCGTTGTTCATCTTCGGGCAGGTCAAGCGCGGCGTGACCCCGGAGACGAACGCCGTGGCCACGATGATGCTGGCATTCACCCTGGCGATGCTGCTGGTCGGTCAGCTGTTCCTGGGCTGGCAGGCCCGGCGGTCCGGCCGGCGCGCGGGGATCTCGATCGGGGAGATGGTCACCGACGCCTGACGCTGCGGCGCTGCCGGCTCAGGCGGCGACGACCGGGACGGGGAGCCCGGCGTCGGCGGCAAGGAGGACCGCCTTGTCGGTGCGTTCCCACGGCAGGTCCAGGTCCGGCCGGCCGAAGTGGCCGTAGGCCGCGGTCTGGCGGTAGATCGGGCGGCGCAGGTCGAGGGCCGCGATGATCGACGCCGGGCGCAGGTCGAAATGGCGGTCGATGAGCGCCTGGATCTCGGCGTCGTCGATCCGCCCGGTCCCGAACGAGTCGACGCTGAAGCTGATCGGCTTGGCGATGCCGATGCCGTAGGCGACCTCGACCTCGAAACGGTCGGCAAGGCCGGCGGCCACGACATTCTTGGCCACCCAGCGCGCAGCATAGGCCGCCGAGCGGTCGACCTTGGTCGGATCCTTGCCCGAGAAGGCGCCGCCGCCATGGCGAGCCATCCCGCCGTAGCTGTCGACGATGATCTTCCGCCCGGTCAGTCCGGCGTCGCCCATCGGGCCGCCGGTGACGAAGCGACCGGTCGGGTTGACGTGCATGACCGGGTCGGTCGAGCGCAGGTCGGACGGGATGGTCGGCAGGATCACCGCCTCGACGATCTCCGAGCGCAGGCGCTCGGCTCGGACGTCGGGGTCGTGCTGGGCCGAGACGACGACGGTCCGGACCCGCTTCGGGATGCCGCGCTCGTACTCGACGGTGACCTGGGTCTTTCCGTCGGGTCGGAGGTACGGCAGCTGGCCGGACTTGCGGACCTCGGCCAGGCGACGGGCCATGCGGTGCGCGAGGGCGATCGGCAACGGCATCAGTTCGGGCGTCTCGCGGCAAGCAAACCCGAACATCATCCCCTGGTCGCCCGCACCGAGCTCGAACGCCGATGCCGCGTCGTCGCGAACCTCGAGCGCAGCATCGACGCCCTGGGCGATGTCGGGCGACTGCTCCTTGACCGAGATCAGCGTGCCGCAGGTCAGGTAGTCGAAGCCGTAGTCGGCGCGGGTGTAGCCGATGTCGCGGACTGTGTCCCGGACGACGGCCTGGATGTCGATGTAGGTGCTCGTGGAGATCTCGCCGAGGACCATCACCAGGCCCGTGGTCGTCGCCGTCTCGCAGGCGACTCGGGCGTTCGGGTCCTCGCGGATGATCGCGTCCAGGATGGCGTCCGAGACCTGGTCGCACATCTTGTCGGGATGGCCCTCGGTCACGGACTCGGAGGTGAACAGGTACTGGGCGGCGTCGACGATGCTCATAGGCGGCAAGCCTAGCACGACCCCTCGCCGGACCGGACTGGCGGCCCTCGATCAGACGCCGGAGCGAAGCGCCTCCAGGTCCAGGTCGCGCTCGATGCTGTGCAGCACCTCGTCGTTGATGAAACCCTCGTCACGCAGGAGGATGACCGCCTCGCGCTCGGCGTCGAGGACAGCGGTCCGGATCTCCATGTGGTCGAGTGCTTCCTGTTCTTCCTCGTCACGCGGCCCGTCCGAGTGCGGCCAGATGTGGCTTGCCTCGTGGTCGTAGCGCGCCTTCATCTGGTCGATGAGCTCGAGATGGCCCGGGTACTCCTCGGCCAGCTCGTTGAGCCGCTGGAGCGCCGCCTCGACAGCAGCCAGGCGTGCATGGGTCTCCTCCGCGCCCTGGCCGGTCACCGCGACGACACCCAGGCGGCGGACGAGCCACGGCAATGTCAGGCCCTGGCCGACCAGCGTCGCGATGATCACGCAGAAGGCCAGGAAGATCATCAGATCGCGCTGGGGGAAGGCGACGGGGTCGAGGGGCAGTGCCAGCGCGGCGGCCAGGGAGACCGCGCCGCGCATGCCGGCCCACGAGATGACGAAGACGGCCTTCGCCGGCGGCGACGGATCGCGCGCCCGGAGTGCCGGGCTGACCAGGCGCGGCAAGTAGGTCGCCGGGAAGACCCAGACGATGCGCGCGACGATCACGGTCAGGCTGACCGCCAGCCCCAGGACGAGCAGCTGCTGCCAGCTCCACGACGTCAGTCTCACCACGATCGACGGGAGCTGGAGGCCGATGAGGATGAAGGCGATGCCGTTGATCATGAACGTCACGATCGCCCACACGGAGCGACCCATCAGGCGAGCGTCGGGCGACAGCGAGCGGGCCGAGCCGCGCCCCGCGATGAGGCCGGCCACGACGACCGCCAGGACGCCGCTGGCGCCGATGGCCTCTGCCGGCAGATAGGCCGCGAAGGGGGCGAGCAACGACACCATGATCTCGAGGATCGGGTCGGCGGTCCGCCGCCACGCGATCGTGACCAGGGTCCCGACCAGGATGCCGACGAGGACGCCACCCAGCCCGACGACCACGAAGGCGATGCCGGCCTGGGCCAGCGAGAAGATCCCCGTGACCGCTGCCGCGATCGCGAAACGGTAGGCGATCAGGGCGGCCGCGTCGTTGATCAGGCTCTCGCCCTCGAGGATCGTGACGATCCGGCGGGGCGCGCCGATCCGCCGGAAGATCGAGGTCGCCGCGACCGCATCCGGCGGGGCGACGATCGCTCCGAGGGCGAACGACTGGAACCAGCCGATCGACGGCACCAGCGCGTTCACGACGAGCCCCACGACGATCGTCGTGAACAGCGTCAGCCCGATGGCCAGCAGCCCGATCGGCCGGGCATTCGCTTTGAAATCCCTGATCGGGGTGGAAAAGCCCGCTCCGAACAGGATCGGCGGCAGGAGCAGCAGGAAGACGACGTCCGGCTCGAGGGCGATCGTCGGCAGACCGGGCCAGAAACCGAGGACCAGCCCACCCCCGACCAGCAGGATCGGATACGCGACGCCGACCCGGCGCGCGAGGTAGGCCAGCGCGATGATGACCACGAACAGGCCGAGGACGAGTTCGATGGGTCCGAACTCGATCAGGGCGAGTCCCATCAGGCGGCGCCTGACTCCTCGACGGTGTCGGTTGGCGGCGGCCCCGATCCTTGGGTGCCCGCGGCACTCGCGACGCCGGCCACCACCGGTCGGGGATGGCGGGCGAGCCAGGCATCGAGGCCGGGCATCTCGAGCGGCTCGTAGTCGTCCGCCGGCCGGAACCCGAAGACCTGGCCGAGGAACGAGATGCGGGCCTCGAGGGTGCGGCGCAGCGCGAATGCGCCACGGAAGCCGTGGCCCTCACCCTCGAACGCCAGGTAGGCATACGGGATCGCCTTCTTCGCGAGCGCCGTGACGATCGCCTCGGCCTGCGAGGGTGGGACGACCCGGTCGTCGAGACCCTGGATGATGAGGACCGGCGCCGAGAAACGGTCGGGGAAGTGGCTGGGTGAGCGCTCGCGGTAGACGTCGGCCGCTTCCGGATACGGCCCGACCAGTCGATGGCTGTAGCGCGACTCGAACTTGTGACTGTCGGTGTCGAGCAATTCGAGGTCGCCGATGCCGAAGTGGCTGATGCCGGCCGCAAAGACGTCGCGGAAGGCGAGCGCGGCGAGCGTCGTGTATCCCCCGGCGCTCCCGCCCTCGATGACAAGCCGAGCCGGATCCACATCGCCGCGGTCGACGAGGTAGTGCGCCGCCGCGACGCAATCGTCGACATCGACGACGCCCCACTGGCCGTCGAGGCGCCGGCGGTATTCGCGCCCGTAGCCCGTGCTGCCGCCATAGTCCACGTCGACCACCGCGATCCCGCGGCTGGTCATGAACTGCTTGTTGAGGTCGAGCGCGGTTGACGCGTTCGACGTCGGGCCGCCGTGCGACAGCACGATGAGCGGCGGCTTCTCGCCCGCAGGGCCCCGGAAGCCCGTGCTGGTCGGCGGGTAGTAGAGGGCGTGGGCCGTGCGGTCGCCGGTGGTCGGGAATTCGATCGACTCCGGCTCGGCGATGCCCGCCGGATCGAACGTGATGGTGCTCGCCCGGCGCAGGACGCCGGCCGGTGCGAGGGTCACCGGGTCGAACCGGGCGACGACGGCCGGGTCGCCTGGACGGCCGGCCAGGGCGACCACGGCATTGGGCCCGATCCGCATCGCCTCGAGCTCGGTGAACGGGGTCTCGATCTCGCCGATGCGCGCGCTCGGGTCGATCCGGAACAGGTGGTCGCGTCCGCCCGAGCGCGCGATCGCCGCGACCGCGCCATCGGGCAAGAAGCAGTAGCTCGACCGGTCGAAGATCCAGGCCGGATCGGCGAACTCCGCCTCCAGCACCGCGAGCGGCTCGAGGCGCGGCCCGACGACAAGGCAGTAGAGATTCCACCAGCCGCTCCGATCGCTGATGAGATGGAGCGTGCCGTCGGGCGCCCATTCGGGCTGGACGATCGATTCGTCGGGGCCACCGGCGGCCAGGACCGCCTCGCCGAGGGTGCCGTCCGGCTCGAACGCGGCGACCTTCAGAAGCGTCGCGTCCCAGGGCATGTCCGGGTGGTCCCATTCGAGCCAGGCCAGGTGCGTCCCATCGGGCGAGGGTCGCGGCGAGGCGATGAAATCGGAGCCCGTGACGAGGACCTGTGGGTCGCCGCCGTCGAGCGGGACGGTGACGATGGTGTTGGTCGGCTCGCCGTCGGCACTGTGGTCCTCGCGGACGGCATAGAACCGCCGTCGGGCGAGATCCGGCCGGAGATCCGCGTAGCGCCATGGACCGGCCGGGGTGATCGCCACGGGCGCATCCGCGCCTGGATCGAGCCGGTACAGCCGGCCGTCACCGAAGTCGGAGAAGACGACGATGCCCCCGATCACGACATACGAGCCGCCGCCGTACTCATGGACCCGGGACCGGACGTTGAACGGCGCCGGGGTCAGCTCGGCCGTCGAGCCGTCCGCGGCGGCCCGGACGAGGGTCCGGCGGCCACCCTCCGTGGGGCGCCCCTCGACCCAGAAGATGTCGTCGCCGTCGATCCACGGCTCGCCCAGCGTGATGACGTCCCCGACGACGTCCTCGATCCGGATCGGCGAGCGCCACGCGCCATACGGTGCGACCGCGGGCTCCGTCTGCGGCTCAGGTCCCATGCTGCCAGGAGGCGACGTACTCGGCCTGTTCGGCGGTCATCGGGTCGAGCTCGATGCCAAGAGCGGCGAGCTTGAGGCGGGCCACTTCGGCGTCGATCGCCTCGGGGACGTTGTAGACCCGCGGCTCGAGCTCGGCGTGGTGTCGGGCGACGTATTCGGCCGACAGCGCCTGGTTGGCGAAGCTCATGTCCATGACAGCGGCTGGGTGGCCCTCGGCCGCGCCCAGGTTGACCAGCCGGCCCTCGGCGATGAGGTTGAGCTTCTTGCCGCCGAGGTCGAACTCCTGGACGTTCTCGCGAACCTCGCGGACATGGCCCTCGGCCAGGGCCCGCAGCGCGGTGAGATCGAGCTCGGCGTCGAAATGGCCGGAGTTGGCCATGATCGCGCCATCGCCCATCACCTCGAAGTGTTCACGCCGGAAGACGTTGATGTTGCCGGTCGCGGTGATGAACAGCTCGCCCCAGGCGGCCGCCTCTCCGGCGGTCATCACCGAGAAGCCGTCCATCAGCGCCTCGAGAGCGCGCACAGGGTCGACCTCGATGACCGCGACATGCGCCCCGTGGCCGGCCATCCGCGAGGTGATCCCCTTGCCGACCCAGCCGTAGCCGGCGACGACGACCTTGCGCCCCGCGATGAGGATGTTGGTCGCGCGCAGGATGCCGTCGAGCGTGCTCTGGCCGGTCCCGTAGCGATTGTCGAAGAGGTGCTTGGTCTGGGCCTCGTTGACCGCGATGACAGGGAACCGGAGCTTCCCGTCGGCGGCCATCGCCCGCAGCCGGATGACTCCGGTCGTCGTCTCTTCGGTCCCGGCGTGGATCTCGGCCACCTGGTCAGGACGTTCGGTGTGAAGCAGGTTGACGAGGTCGCAGCCGTCGTCCATCGTCAGCTGCGGATGCGTGTCGGCGACCGAGCGCAGATGCGAGTAATACGTCTCGTTGTCCTCGCCTCGCCGAGCGAACGTCGCGATGCCGTATTCCGAGACGAGCGCGGCCGCGACATCGTCCTTGGTCGACAGCGGGTTGCTGGCGGCAAGGACGACCTGCGCGCCACCGGCCTTGAGCGTGCGCATCAGGTTGGCGGTCTCGGTCGTGACGTGGAGGCAGGCACCGACGCGCAGGCCGTCGAGTGGCCGGTCGCGCTCGAAGCGCTCGCGGATGAGGCGCAGGACGGGCATCTCGCGCTCGGCCCATTCGATCCGCCGAACGCCCTCGGCGGCGAGGCCGAGGTCGGTGACGTCATGGGCCGGGGATGTGCTGGCGGTGGTCATCGAGGGTCGATCTCCTTGCGGTTGAAGAGGCGCCGGAATGGTGCGGCGAAGTCGGCCAACGGCGAACCCAGGCGATGGGCAAGCCGTTCTTCGAAGCGGACGTGTTCCTGGTATCCGAGGCGTCGGTAGGCATTGAGGGCGGGCGGGTTGTCGGAGCGGACGTTGAGCACGACCTGGTCGCACGTCCGCAGGAGTTCCGCGGTCACCGCGCCGGTCACGGCGGTCGCGAAGCCCCGTCCACGGTAGTCGACATGGGTCAGGACGTTGCCGACGACCGCCAGTCGCGCTCCCGGACTGACCACGTGGGTCCCGGCCGCAGCGATCAGCTGGCCGTTGACGCGCAGGCCGTAGTAGACGCCGTCGGCGATGGCGGTCGAGGGCAGCCACGACGCGAAGCCGAGTTGATAGAGCCGGTTCAACTCTGCGATCTCGATCGGCAGGAGTCGCTGGACGGTCGCCGGGTAAGGACGGAAACCCGCCCGATCGACCCACATCCGGACCATCGAGGGACCCGGGTCGACCCGGTAGACGGTCTGGATAGCGGCCAGGACGGTCGTCTGGGCCGCCACGTACGCGACCCGTGGCCGGATGAGGTCGTGCAGGATGGCCGCGATGCCATCCTCCTGGCCCATGACGAAGAGGGGCTGCGGGGTCGGGCCGCTGTACTCGAGGACGAGGGCGATCGGCGCGTCGCTGCCGTAGGCGATCCCCCACCGCGTGCGCGCGAACTCGCGCTCCTCGAGGTCGCAGATCGCGTAGGCGGCGTACAGCCGGTCCTGCTCGAGGTAGGCGCGCAGGAGGCCGATGTCGGTCGTCGCCCGGGTGACGATCGAGCCGCGCCTGCCGACGGCGACGGTGGCCATCAGTCGGCGACGGAGGCGGCGGTCGGGGCCGGTTCGGCGGCCGGGACCGGTTCCGCGGCCAGTGCCGGTTCGGCGGACGCGGCCGGCCGGATCGCATGGAAGCCTGGCATCGATGCCCAGCGCTCGCGGGCCCGTTCCGTGGCATCGCGCAGGCCGGCCTCGAAGGGGCCGCGCAGGACGCCCTCCTCGGTGACGATCCCGGTGATGAGTTCGGCCGGGGTGACGTCGAAGGCCGGGTTGCGGACATCGGTCCCGGGCGGCGCGACGCGGACACCGCGGAACTCGAGGACCTCGTCGGGATCGCGCTCCTCGATGATGATCGCCGAGCCGTCCGGGGTGGCCAGGTCGACCGAACTGGTCGGGGCGCAGACATAGAACGGGATGCCGTGTCGCGCGGCCAGCACGGCCAATGGGTAGGTGCCGACCTTGTTCGCGGTGTCCCCATTGGCGGCCACCCGGTCGGCACCGACGAGAACGATGTCCACCTCGCCGAGCGACATCAGGTGTCCGGCGGCGACGTCGGGGAGAAGCGCGTGGGGCACGCCGGCCTGTGCCAGCTCCCAGGTCGTCAGCCGGGCGCCCTGGAGGTACGGTCGTGTCTCATCGACCCACACATGGACCGCGCGATCGGCATGGTGCGCCGCCTGGACGATGCCCAGGGCGGTCCCGTACTGACCGCAGGCCAGGGGTCCGGTGTTGCAGTGGGTCAGGATCCGGACCGGGCGGTCCTCGGGGGTCGGCAGGATCTCCAACCCGAAACCGGCCAGCCGGCCGTGGTCCGTGGTGGCCTCGAACACGATCGCATCGGCCTCGGCGCGCATCGCCTGGGCGATCGCCACACCGTCCTCCGACAGTTCGCCGACCTCGCTGTAGCGGGCCAGCACACGCTCGACCGCCCAGCGCAGGTTGACCGCAGTCGGACGCGAGTTGATGAGTGCATTCGCCCCGCCCCGGAGGGTCGCCTTCCGTGCGTAGGGCCGGCCATCGGCCTGTGCCTCGGCGCTCATCGCGAGCCCGATCGCCGCGACCTGGCCGATCGCCGGGGCGCCGCGAACCACCATCTCGCGGATCGCGTAGGCGACCTCGCCGGCCGACCGGACCGGGTACTCGACGAGGGCGTCGGGGAGGCGGCGCTGGTCGATGAGGTAGAGCGTGCCGCCGTCCTCCCGGAACGGCGTCCGGAAGCCGGTCGGCCCGACGTCTCCGATGGCCCCCGGGGTGCCGCTCACGTCGTCACCCGCCGGTCCCAGCAGCCGCGCCGCGCCCTCGGGGTTGAGGATGACGCCGGCCGCCTCGGCCGAGGCCTGCTGGAGCGCTTGGGCAGCCCCCGCGACCGTCGCCGCGGTGTGGATCAGTTCACTGGCGAACTGGCGGAAAAAACGTCGCCGGCCGAGGTCGACCGGGGTCGGCGTGGCGGCCGTTGGCCCGGGCGCTGCCACGGCGGTCGCGTCGGCGGACCCGGGCACGCTCGATGCCTCTGCGTCGGGCGGCTGGCTCGGCCTGGGGTCGCCGGAGGGGTCGGTCAATCTGGGGCCTCGATATGGGAGGTCGGTCAGTACTTGATGACGCTGGTGACCCGACGGTCCTCGAGCCGGTCGCGACCCTTGAGGAACTCCAGCTCGACGAGCAACGCGAGGCCGACCACTTCACCTATCAGCCGCTCGATCAACTCGATCGTCCCGTGGACCGTGCCGCCGGTCGCCAGCAGGTCGTCGACGATCAAGACCTTCTGACCCGCCTGGATCGCGTCGCGGTGGATCTCGAGCGTGTTCGAGCCGTACTCGAGGGCGTACTCGACGGTGATCGTCTCGGCCGGCAGCTTGCCCAGCTTGCGTACCGGGACGAGGCCTGCATCGAGCAGGTACGCCATCGGTGAACTGAAGA
>JANMBS010000171.1:0-9925 GCA_031360525.1 Thermomicrobiales bacterium | reverse complement strand
GTCGCTCATCGGCATCCCGCCGACGGCCGGTTTCTTCGCCAAGGCCAACATCATCCTGTCGGCGGTCGAGGCCGGTGGGCCGCTGACGATCCTGGCCGTCCTCACCGTCCTCAACGCGGCCGTCGCGGCGTTCTACTACCTGCGTGTCGTCGTCTACATGTTCATGCGCGAATCGGCGAGCGAGGCGCCGGCGATGCGCCACGGGGCGCTCCTGTGGGCCGGGCTGGCCGCGGCATCCGCCCTGACGATCCTGCTCGGGCTGTTCCCGACGGGGCTGCTCGATGCCGCGACACGGGCTGCCGAGGCACTCGTCCCGTAATCTGCCGACCTAGGCGCAGGTCACCGGTTTCGCAACGGGATTCGCCTCGTCGTGGGGGGCGGGCTCCTGTGACAGCGGGTCGGCGAGGAGCTGGAGCTTGGGCTGCGTGCCGCGTCCCTCCGAGGTCTGAAGCCAGAGCTGTTCGGTCGTGGCCACGACGGCCGGGCCGACCGCCTTGTCATATGCCACGTGACGCTTGACCTTAGTGACGACGTACAGGAAACGCTGGTCGTCGTTGGTCCAGACCTCGACGACCAGCCCGACCATCTTCTTGCCGTTCGACACCTTCGAGGCGGTGAGGATCGGCAGGAACATCCCGGTCCGGGCATGCGCATAGATGTAGACCGCGCGACCCTGCCCGGGCTGGCCGAGCCGGTCGTCGGGAAGATACATGGCGACATTGCAGGCCGGGAACCCGGCGGATCCTGAGATCACCGGCAGGTCGATCTTGAGTGCGGCGACGCGCACCCGGGTGGCGACCCGGTCGGGCGGGAACGACGCGGCGGCCGAGGGCGGCCCACCCGAACCGAGTGGTGGCAGCGTGATGAGAGGGCTGGGCGTCGAGGGGACGACGGCATCCGGACTGGCCGACAGGTCAGGTGTGGCAAGGGGATCCGCGGCAACCGGGGTCGTGAACGACATGACGCCGGCCGCCAGGAGGGTGACGCCGAGCGCGGTCAGGAGCGCCGGAACGATACGCGTGCGGATCCGATCCGCGAGGTGAGCCATGGGACCGGCATGGTAGCAGCGGGCCTCGCGGAGCGCCGCCGACCGCTGGTACTGGTACCCTCCGCGCGATGAAGGCACACCTGTCGATCGTCGCCGGCCTGATCGTCGGGGTCGCAATCGCCGGGCTGGTGCTCGGGGGACTCGTCGCGCTCGCCCCCGAACCGCCGCCCGTGGCCACGCCGAGCCCGCCGCCCGTGGCGACGCCGAGCCCGCCGCTCGCGATCGCGACGGCGAGTCCGTCCGCGGCCACCTCGACCCCGCCGAGCGGCTCCCCGAGCGCCTCGGCCGGCGCCTCGACTGGCCCGTTCCATATCGGCCAGCCCGCGGCCCAGCTCGTCGTGCCACAGGTCGGCGACGCGACGGCCGCGGCCACGTGGGAGGCAGTGGCCCTGCCGGTCCACTTCTGGATCGACGCGGACGGCATCGGCCGCGACGGAGCGCTCGGCGGCATCAGGCCCGACATCATGGCGACCGGCCTCAAGACCATCCTGCCCGGAGTCGACGTCACCCCTTGACCGTGGAGGGCTCGGCTGCCGAGGTGACTCCCGCCCTCGGGGGCAATGCCGCAGTCCAGGCGATCGGCCGGCTGGGGGCGCGGCCGGGCCGGCTGCTCGTGGTGTGCGACTTCGACGGGACACTGGCCGAGGCCTCGCGCGACCCGGCGGCCGCCGCGGTCGTGCCGCTCGCCCGCCGCGCCCTGCGCCGGCTGGCGGGCATCGCCGCGGCCCGGCCGGAGCGCGCCACGGTGGCGATCCTGACCGGCCGGACCTCGGCCGATGTCGCGGCCCGTGTCCGCGTCGGCGGGATCACCTACCTCGGCGACCACGGCCTCCAGAGCGGCTCGTTCCCGCGCGGTGGCGACCCGGCCGGCATCGAGACCACGTTCCGTGCCGGCCACGAGGCCTCGTTGGCACCGGCCGAGGTGCTCGCGGCGCGCGTACCCGAGGTGCTCGGCAGGCCTGCCTGGCTGTTCGTCGAACGCAAGGGACCCTCGGTTGCATTCCACGTTCGCCAGGCCGAGGACCGGGCGGCCGCGCGTGCCTCCGTCGAGGCGGCCATCGCCGAGGTGGATAGCCAGTCTCCGCCTCACGATCTCGCCCACTACCGCGGTCGCCTCGTGGTCGACCTGCGGCCGCGGACGGCGGGCGGCAAGCGCGAGGCGTTCGAGGCGCTCCTGGACGACCTTCGACCGGCGACGGTCGTGGCGTTCGGCGACGACAGCAGCGACGCGGATGGGTTCGCGGTCCTGCGTGCGGCGCGGGCCGGCGGCGCTCTTGACGGCCTGGCCGTGGCCGTGACCGGACCGCACGGGATGCCCGACGAGGTCCGGGGGGCGGCCGACCTGCTCCTCGACACGCCGCGCGACGTCGCGCGGGCCCTGGCGGCGCTGGCGAGAGCGCTCGAGAGGGAGCGTTAGGGCCCGTGTCCGCCTAGATCCAGTCGATCTTGCGCAGGAACAATGCCGCGACCGTCGCCACCGTGAACACGATCACGGTGATCAGCCAGAACCCGCCGGCTTCCTTGCCCCCGAGTGCCGCTCCGGCCTCGCTCATCCCGAAGATCCCGGCGACCGCCCCGACCCCGGCCAGGATGACCGTCACCCCGGTCAGTCGCTTCATGATCACCGACAGGTTGTTGTTGACCTGCGTGAGGTAGACATCGAGCGTGGACGACGCGAGCTCTCGATAGTTGTCGAGCTCGTCGGTCAACCGGATGACGTGGTCGTAGATGTCACGGAAGTAGACGATCTCGTCGGGGTCGATCAGCTTCTCGTCGCGGTTCGTCAGCTGGTTGAAGACCTCGCGGACCGGGCTGATCGCGCGGCGGACCTGGATCAGCTCGCGCTTGAGCTTGAATAGCTGCTCGACCGTGTCCGGGGTGGCCTTGCGGATGACCTGGTCCTGGACCTCGTCGATGGCGTCGCCGATGCGGTCGGCGAACGGGAAGTAACCGTCGATGAGGTCATCGGCGATCGCCCACAGGAGGTGGTCCGGCCCATGCTTGAGGATCGGCGCCAGGCCGTTGGCCAGGTGGTGCCCGGCCCGCGGGTCCCAGTCGGCGTTGTGGACGGTCAGAAGGAAGCCCGGGCCGAGCACGATATCGAGTTCGGACGCGACCACGACCTCGCCGTAGTTCAAGTGGAACAAGACGAGGTGGACGACGCCCTCGGTCGACTCGATCTTGGCGCGCTGGTTGCCCTCCAGCACGTCCTCGATGATCAGCGGATGGAGACTGAGCGCCTCACCGGCCTGCTGCGCCTGGGTCGGGGTCGGGGCAACCAGGTCGACCCAGATCGCAGCATCGGGCCGCTTGAGCAATTCGGGGAGCTTCGCGAGCGCGGTCGCGCCCTCGAGATCCTGGGTCTTCGCCCCCTTGAGCGCCACGACCCGGATCGTGCCCGGCTGACCGGCCGGTCCGGTCGCCCCACGCCGCTGGACGCGGACCCCCTGCGGGATGTCCGGGTCCGCCTCAGAGCGCGAGGCCGGCTTCGGTCTGGTCGAGCCCATCGGCGTCGGATCCTTCGGCGGTCCCGTCGGTCGCGCCGCTCGCGGCCGATGCGCCGTCCAGCATACCCGCCCGGCTCCGGCGTGCACCGCCCAGGGCGAGGGCGGGCGGGATGGCCACCGCGGTGACCCCGGCGGCGACCACGAACAGCCCGACCATGATCGCGGCCGCCTCGCGCGACGCCCAGCCCTCGAGCGCACCGACGACGAACGGGTCGCGCAGCGGGCGATCGCGCAGTGACTCCGGGATGAACTGGAGATAGGCGTCCGGCGTCGCGTAGACCTCGTCGTAGAGCCGATCGATCGTCGTCGAGCCGTAGGCCGTCAGGATGGCGAGTCCGACTGCCATGCCGAGCATGCGCGCGACCGTCACGACCGCCGATGCGGTCCCGAACGCTCGTCGACCTGCCGACTCGACGGCGGCCGTCGATCGCGGGGTCACGGTCAGCCCGAAACCGAAGCCGTAGAGGCCGAGGCTGAGTGCGACGATGTCGAGGCTGACACCCGACGTCCAGCGCGACATCAGGACCAGCCCCACGATGCTCAGCCCGATCCCGACCGACGCGACGAGCGCGAGCGGCACGACACGCACCACGAAGCCCGAGGCGAGTGCCCCGATGGCGGTCGCCCCGGCGAGGGCCCCGAGCGCCAGCCGCTGGTCGTCCGGCCCGCCGTAGAGGACACGGTCGACGAACACCGCGCCGCCGATGATCGCGGTGGCGAACGCGTAGCCGGTCAGCAGGGAGACGAGCGTGGCCGAGCTGAACGGGACGCTGCGGAAGAGCCGCGGGTCGAGGAATGGGTCGGGCACGCGCAAGCCGCGCACGACGGCGATCACCGAGGCGATCACGGCGGCGGCGAGCAGGGCTGCAGTCACGGCGGCGGGCGGTACCGCGGTCCCCGCCATCGCGGTCGAGCCGAGCAGGGTCAGGCCGATCAGCCCGGCGACCAGCGCCAGGCCGAACCAGGCGGCGCCGATCACGTCCACCCGCCCAGGGCGGTGAGGCGTCTCCCAGTCGGCGGATGCGGCCCAGGCGAGCGCCACGGCGATGATCCCGATCGGGATGTTCAGGTAGAAGACCCAGCGCCAGGCCGGATCGAGGATCGCTGCGGCCCTGCCACTCACGCCGGCCGCGGCGAGGGCTTCCACGGGGTGGACCGAGGCGAGGATCGCCGCCCCGACGACCGGTCCGGCCGCCATACCGAGGAAGGTCAGCGCACCCACCACCCCAAGCGCGCGCGGCCGTGCCGGCCCGTCGAACAGGTGAGCCGCCGCCGCGGTCCCGACCGGGACTAGTACCCCGCCACCGACCGCCTGGAACAGCCGCGCCGCGATGAGCTGGTCGAGGGTCCGGGCGGCTCCAGCCAGCGCGGAACCGATCGTGAAGATCACCAGCGCGCCGATGAACAACCGGCGTGCCCCCCACAGGTCGGCCAGGCGGCCGGCCATCGGCATCGTCAGGATGTAGATGAGCAGATAGCCGTTGATGATCCAGCTCGCCTTGCGCAGCTCGACCCAGGCGGAGCCGCCCGCGGGGTCGGCCAGGTCGGCCAGGATAGAGGGCAGGGCGACCGCGGTGACCAGCAGTTCCATCCCGGCCAGGAAGACGCCGACACCGATGACGGCGAGCAGGACCAGCCTCGAGCCTCGGGTCATGCCCGCGAGTGTAGGGGGAAGGCCCGGTCGGGCGCCTACGGCTGGTAGAGCACCGCCGAGGCGACCCCCACGCCGCCGCTGTCCCCGATGTCGTCACCACTGGCGAGAAGGACCCGGCCGTTGTTCAGGAGCGTCGCGGTGTGGCCGTCGCGGGGCGCGCCCATCGAGCCGACCGGGCTGAACTTGCCGGTCGCCGGGTCGAACATCTCGGTCGAGGAAAGCACACGATACTTCTGCCCGTCGCTCCAGTAGCCTCCAGCGATGAAGACCCGTCCGTCGGGGAGCAGCGTCGCCGTCTGTTGCTGCCTGCCCTCACTTAGCGAGCCGGCAGACCGGAACCTGCCGGTCGCAGGTTCGTAGATCTCGGCCGACGTGTAGACCGAGTCCTTGGGAGACCGGCCGCCGATGACGAGCACGCGGCCATCGTGGAGCAGGGTCGCGGTGTGCAGCCAGCGCCCGGTCTTCATCGACCCGGTCCGGGTGAACTTGCCGGTCGCTGGGTCGTACAGGTCAGCCAGGCTCTGGCTGGCGTAGCCCTCGCCGCCGCCCCCAACGACGAGGACTCGACCGTCCTGGAGCAAGGTGGCGGTGTGGTGGTCGCGGATCGCCGTCATCGAGTCGGTCGGGCTGAACCGGCCCGTCGCCGGGTCATACAGCTCGGCAGTCTTGAGCACGCTGGCGGATGTTTCCACGAGTCGATACGAGGCGAGCGTGACCGCAGCGTCCGCGCTCGGGCTTGCGGCGGTGTACCCGCCGGCGATGAGGACGCGACCGTCCCCCAACCGTGTCGCGGTCTGGAACTCTCGCGGCGTGCCCATCGAGCCCGTTGGGCTGAAGGTCCCGGTCGCCGGGTCGTACAGCTCGCCGATGCCCAGATGCCATCCTGGCCGGCCGGCGCACAGTTGTACCCGCCGGTAAACAGGACGCGGCCATCGAGGAGCAGCGTCGCGGCCGATCCCGCTCTCACGGCCGTCATGTCGCCGGTCGGCGAGAACGTGCCGGTCGGCGGGTCGTACAGCTCCGCGGCGGTCCCGCAGCCCCCGGCGAAGAGCACGCGCCCATCGCCGAGCAAGGTCGCCGACTCGGCGAGTGAACCGCCATCGTCGGTCGACATCGAGCCGGTCCAGGCGAAGCCGGGGGCCAGGTCCGGCGTCGGCGTCGGGACCGGTGTCGGAGCCGGCGGCCCGACCGCGACCCCGGTCGCAGGCTTCCATGGCGGCGGCACGAGAGCGGCGCCACCGCCCGGCTGCCACGTCGGACCGGCCGACGGGGAGGTGGCGGCTACCGGACCGACGTCGGCGTCCGCGATGAGGAGGGCGTCATCGGTGCCATCCGCGTTCATCGTCCGCCAGCCCGGCGAGGCGCCGCCGGGCCGAACGAACAGGATCCGCCCGTCGGGGGTCCAGGTCGCGGAGGTCGAGATCCCGCCATTGGTCAGGCGACGCACATCGGTCCCGTCGGACCGGATCGTGTAGATGTCCTGCCGCTCCCCGTCGATCGACTCGAACAGGATGCGGGCGCCGTCTGGGGACCAGTCGGGGTATGCGGCGGCCAGCGTCGTCGGGCTCAGCTGGCGCAGCCCGTTGCCGTCGGCATCGACCAGCCAGATCGCATCCAGCCTCGGTGGGACGGGACCGCCGCCGTCCTTCTCGCCGGCCCGGAAGTAGACGATCTGGGTCCCATCCGGGGACCAGCCGGGAGCCGCACTCCCGTCGGAACCGGTCGAGCGCAGTTCCACGACCCGACCGCTCGCAAGGTCCATCGTGGCGACCGTCGTGAAGTATGTATTCCGAGAGGGCTCGGCGGAATCCCGGATGAAGGCCAGGCTCGCGCCGTCACTGGAGAAGGCCACCTGCGAGTCGCCCAGGCAGGGAGCGGCGCAGCCGGTGTCCACGGGCTGCGGGTCGCCGCCGCTCGGATCGATCAAGTACAGCTTGCCATCCTCGAAGTAGAGAAGGCGCGTTCCGTCGGGCGACCAGACTGGCGCTGCCTGGAAGGTCACGCCATCGGGAAACAGCTCGTGCGCCCCCTGCCCGTCGGATCCGACGATCCAGAGTCGTGGGGTCTCGCATGTGGTCTCGCCGCCAGAACAATCGCCCGTCTTCTGGACAGTCCGGATGAACGCGATCGAGCGTCCCGGCTGGATCGACGGCGTCGGTCCCGACGTCTCGGATGTCGGAGATCCGCTCGGGACGACGACCGCGACGTTCGGTGCGGGCGTCGTCGCCGGGCGCGGGCTGATGATCCCGGAACCTGCGGCCAGGGCGCCGCCAACGACCAGGACTGCCGCCACCGCAAGCAGCGTGAAGCCCCGCCGCTGTCTCCACGCGCGGAGCGGCGTCGGTGTGGTCGACGGGATCGTGGCGAGGACCTGGCGCAGGTCGTCGGGCGCCGTCTCGGTCTCGCCGACCTCGGCGGAGTACCAGGCGCGCAGGCGCTGCTCCAGATCTCGATCAGTCATCGGACTATCCCTTTATCGGCCGCATCGATCGCGTCGTGCAGGCGCTTCAGCGCGTAGTGGAGACGTGACTGGACGGTCCCGGGCGGGACGCCAAGACGCCGTGCGATCTCGTCGACCGGCAGGTCGCGGTAGTAGCGCAGCGCGACGACGACCTGGTGATCGGGCGACAAAGCCGCGATGGCGGCGCCGATGACGTCGCGGTCCTCGACACGGCCGGTGTGGTCGCCCGTCGCGAGCGCGACCTCCGCCGAGATGTCGGTGGCCCCGCGGCGGGCGGACCGCAGTCGATTCCGGCAGGTGTTGACCAGGATCCGGTCGAACCACGGCACGAACCGGGACGGATCGCGCAGGGTCTCCCACTTGCGCCATGCCTGGACGAACGCGTCATGGGTCGCGTCCTGCGCCTCGGCGGGATCGCGCAAGATCGCTCGCGCCAGGCGGTACGCCTTGTCGAGGTGCTCATCGGCGAGCCGGACGAAGGCCGCGTCGCGGAGACGCGTATCGGGGACACGTGCCGGTGCGCGTTCTGCCAACTCCACGGCCTCTGACGATCGGTTCACGATGACATGACACGCGAGTGGGGCCAAACGTTCATTCGGCAGAGGCCGGGGCCGGGTCCCGCGTGGCGGACAGCTAGGTCTTGCGGGAGATCGTCAAGACCACGGAGGTGCTCACGACCAGGTAGGCCGCAGCCAGAATCCCTGCCAGCGCCACGAACGGGAACAGGAAACCAGTGGACGTGAGGACCCAGGTGAACTCGCCGCTGAATAGCGCCGGGACGATGGCGGCGAATGGGACCGCGAGGATCACGAGGACGATCAGCGAAGCCGTCCGCTTCTGGACCAACGACCATCGTTTCGAGGCGGAGGCGATCCAAAGGCCCACGACGGGACCCAGGAACGGAAGGACGGCGCCACCGACCGTCAACCAGAGCAATGCGCGGGTTTCGACGCTGAGCGCACGGCGCGGGGCCTCGCCCGGACGCCCCGACGATGACCCCCCGTCGTCGACCCCGCCAGTCGTGCCTCTCTCGACGGCGACGATCTCCTCCGGCGAACCCAGTCGCTCGAGGACCTCGCGGACTGTCGACTCGTCCCTGCGGCCCGCCTCGATGAGCGCGAGATCGATGTGTTCTCGGATTTCGGCGACAAGCTCGGCCCGTCGCTCGAGGTCGAGCGGCGCCGCTGCGGCATCGAGCGCCGCGAGATAGTCGCGAATCGCCGCTTCGGGATCCATGGCGTTCACTCCTCTCTGTCGGCCGCGCCGGCCAGGATGGCGTCGACCGCATCGCGGAAGCTGGTCCAATCGGCCAGGAAGGTGTCGAGCACGGCCTGCCCGTTCGCCGTGATCTGGTAGTAGCGCCGTGGCGGCCCAGCCACGGACTCCCGCCAAGTCGTCGAGACGAGGCCGTCCCGGCGGAGGCGGGCGAGCAGCGGGTAGATCGTCCCCTCGCTTGTCACCAGCCCGCGGGCCTCGAGGACACGCACGAGCTCGAAGGCATATGACTCGCCCTCGCGCAGGAGCGCGAGCACACAATGCTCGACAACGCCCCGGCTGAGCTCGGGGATCGGCTTCCGTGCCGTGCCCAGTACCATGCGCCGCAGGGTACCACCGCCCGGTCACCTGTCAACGGCCTTGACACGGTCACCCTAGCTGGCTAGCATCAACGGCGATTGATATAAACCGTGGTTGATGTGCCACGACGAACCGCCCCCAACGAACCGGAGTCTTTGCCCTGTCCCCCTCACCCGCCCGGGTCCGCGGCACGATCGCCGCCGCCATCGCCCAACCCGACGAGCTCCGCCAGCTGCGTGCCTTCCACAAGGTCATGGCCGACGTGAACCGCCTGCGCATCGTCCGCCGCCTGGCCGAGAGCGAGGCGACCGTCGCGCAACTGATCGCCCACGTCGGCCTCTCTCAGCCGCTCGTGTCCTGGCACCTCGGCCGTCTTCGCGCGGCCGGCGTGGTCGAGACTCGACGCCAGGGCCGCGAGACCATCTGCCGCCTGCGCGAGGAGGCGTTCACCGAGTTCGCCGCCCGCGAGCGCGCCATCCTCGGCGTCGTCGGCTGACCCGATGACGATCTCGAACGAATCCCGCGGCCGGATCAAGAAGGTCTTCGAACCGATCGCGCTCGCCATGGGCCGCCTCGGGCTCACGCCCGACTGGCTGACCCACATCGGCTTCGGCATCACGGTCGTCGGAGCCTTCTTCCTGGGCCTCCAGTCGTGGCTCTTCGGCGGCATCGTGGTCTTC
>JANMBS010000163.1:0-2010 GCA_031360525.1 Thermomicrobiales bacterium | reverse complement strand
CCGCGATGGCCGACGCCATCCGCGGGGCCCTGGCGCGGCAGGCCCCGGGCCTGGCGTTCGACGAGATCCCCGTCCTGTATGGAGGCAGCGTCACCTCGGCCAACATCGCTGAGTTCCTGGCCGAGCCCTCGATCGATGGCGCGCTTGTCGGCGGAGCCTCGCTCAAGGCCGACGAGATGGCCGGGATCGTGGCCCGTGCCGGGCTGACCGCCGCTGCCCGCGGCGCCGCCGCGTGACCCGACCCCGCCCCATCGTCCTCGTCGTCCTCGACGGGTTCGGGATCGGCGGGGACCCCGCCACAGATGCGATCGCCGCCGCCCCGATGCCGGCCTGGCGCGGGCTTGTGCGCGACTGGCCGCATGCGATCCTCCGCGCGTCGGAGGATGCCGTCGGCCTGCCGCCCGGCCAGATGGGCAACTCCGAGGTCGGCCACCTCAACCTGGGCGCCGGACGGCCGGTCCTCCAGGACCTCCCACGCATCGACGCCGCGATCGCCGATGGCACCTTCTTCGAGCGCCCGGCACTCCTCGAGGCGTGCCGGCGCGCGGCCCACCCGGACGGACGGCTCCACGTCGTCAGCCTGGTCGGACCTGGCGGCGTCCACGCCAACGACCGTCACCTCGTGGCGATCGCCGCGCTCGCGGCGCGCCAGGGCGTCCCGGCGGTCCGGGTCCACGCTCTGCTCGACGGCCGAGACACGCCACCGAGATCCGCCATCGGCTTCGTCGCCGACATCGAGCGCCGCCTTGCGGCGGCCCACCCGGATGCCCGCATCGCCTCGATCGCCGGCCGGTATTACGCGATGGATCGCGACAGTCGCTGGGACCGCGTCGAGCGAGGCTACGACGCGATCGTCCACGGCGTCGGCGAGCGCGCGCCGAACGCGACCGCCGCCATCGAGGCCGGCTACGCCCGCGGCGAGAACGACGAGTTCCTCGCCCCAACGGTCATCGACGACGTCGACGGGACGGTGCGCAGCGGCGACCCGCTGATCCACGCCAACTTCCGCGCCGATCGGGCGCGCCAGCTCGTCCATGCCCTTGCCGACCACGAGTTCGTCGTGTTCGACCGATCTGCGCCCGACGGCCGACCGGGGCCAACGGATCTCTTCATCGTCACGATGACCGAATACGAGGCTGGCCTCCCGGTCGCGGTCGCCTTCTCGCCCGAGGAGGCGCGCTCACTGGCGCAGGCCTTCTCCGAGGCCGGCTGGCGCCAGTTCCACGTGGCCGAGACCGAGAAATACGCCCACGTGACGTACTTCTTCAACGGCGGTGTCGAGCCACCCTATCCCGGTGAGGAGCGGCTCCTCGTCCCGAGCCCCCGCGTCGGGACCTACGATCTGGAGCCGGCCATGAGCGCGGTCGGCGTGACGGACGCGCTGGTCGAGGCCATCGGGTCGGGGGGGTACGACTTCATCGTCGCCAACTACGCCAACCCCGACATGGTCGGTCACACGGGGGTCTGGGAAGCGACGCTGGCGGCGCTCGCCGTCATCGACGGTTGCATCGCCCGGGTCGTCGCTGCGATCGAGGCGGTCGAAGCCGGCGATCCCGATGGCCCCGGCGCGCTGCTGGCCATCACCGCCGACCACGGCAACGCCGACGAGCTGCGCGACGCCGAGGGCCGGCCGGTCACGGCCCATTCGGTGAACCCGGTGCCGCTGCTCCTGGTCGGGCGCGCGGCCCGCGCCGTGACTCTCGCCGACGGGGTGCTGGCCGACGTCGCGCCGACGCTCCTGGCGTTCGCCGGACTGCCGCCGTGGGAGGGGATGACCGGTCGGTCGCGGATCTTGTGATAGGATCCGTCGCCGTACGGCAAAGAGGAGCCTAGAAACGTGGACCCCCTTCTGGCCATCGGCCAGATCCTGGTGAGCATCGCTCTCATCATCGCCATCCTGCTGCAGGCACGCGGCGTCGGCCTGTCCGGGACGTTCGGCGGCGATTCGGCCGTCTATCGCAGCCGACGCGGTGTCGAGCGACGGCTGTGGCAGTTCACGATCGTCCTCCT
>JANMBS010000138.1:0-1545 GCA_031360525.1 Thermomicrobiales bacterium | reverse complement strand
GTGGGATCGCGGAGACGTGCCTCATTTGCCAGCCACCGTCGACCTCGATGTCGGACTGGGCCGAGCGTAGCCCGTGGCTTGAATGAAGTCCAATGCATGTTATTGATGAGATCTATAAGCTGAGCGAATGACCGACCAAGGCCCCCGCTCCAAGCCGGGACTCGCCCCGAACTTCGACGAACTGGTCACGGTCCACCAGCTGCGCCTGCTCCGGGCGGTCGTCGAACGGGGCGGCTTCTCCCGCGCGGCCGACGCCCTGGGCCTGAGCCAGCCGGCGGTCTCGCATCAGCTGAAGGCGCTCTCGACGGCGGTGGGCATGCCGGTCCTCGAGATCGTCGGGCGACGAGTCCAGCTGACCCAGGCCGGGCAGTTGCTCTACGAACATGCGCAGCGGATCCTCGCGGAGTTCGAGGTGGCCGGCAGCAGACTGGATGAGCTGCGCGGCCTGAAGCGTGGCAGCATCCGGCTCGCCGGCGACACCACGGTCGGCATCTATGTCTTGCCGGACCTCCTCGGAGCGTTCCGGAAGGAGTACCCCGCGGTCGAGGTGCGCCTGGGTGTCGACAATCGGCAGGGGCTGTACGACCGGCTCGTGGCCAACGAGTTCGACTTCGTGGTCAGTGGGCGACCCTGGGACAATCCGTCCGTGCCGTTGGTGATGCGCCCGTTCCTGGCCAACGAACTGATCGCGATCGCCTCACCGCGCCATCGACTGGCGGGGCGCCCATTGGTCACGCTGGCAGAACTGGCCGCCGAGCCGTTCATCGTTCGCGAGCCTGGGTCGGGCACGCGCGACACCGCCGACGAGGCCCTCGCGGCTGCCGGGCTCTCGATCCGACCGGTGATGGAGCTGGCCAGCAACGGCGCGATCAAGCGGGCGGTCGCGCAGGACCTCGGCGTGGCGATCCTGTCGCGCTACGCCACCGCAGATCGTCGAGGCGGCGCACCGTCGTGGTGTCAAGGTTCGGGTCGCGCCGCGCACCACAGAGCTGCTGATCGAACGGGGCGAATATGTGCCGGGTCAGGGCGTGCCGCTCTTCGAGCTGCGCCCGCCGATCTTCGCGGGCACCGACTGGGCGACCAAGCGCACGTTCGACGTCGTCGTCGGTGCGTTGATCGTCGTCGTCGGGCTGCCCGTGTGGCTGGCGATCGCGGCCGCGATCAAGCTCACCTCTCAAGGCCCGGTCTTTTTTGCGGACTCGCGCATCGGTCTCGGCGAGCGCCCGTTCCGGATGCTGAAGTTCCGGACGATGGTCGACGGGGCCGACCGTCGCAAGGACGAGCTCGAAAGTGAGAACGAGGCCGGCGGCGCGCTCTTCAAGATCCGTGACGACCCGCGCGTCACGCCCGTCGGTCGCGTACTGCGCCGCCTGTCACTCGACGAGGTGCCGAACGTGCTCAACGTGCTCCGCGGAGAGATGTCGCTCGTCGGCCCGCGCCCGTTGCCGCTGCGCGACTTCGACCGCCTCGAGCCGTGGCACCGCAAGCGCTACAACGTGCTGCCAGGGATCACAGGCCTCTGGCAGGTCGCCGGCCGCTCCGACC
>JANMBS010000031.1:0-2429 GCA_031360525.1 Thermomicrobiales bacterium | reverse complement strand
CCTTCATCTGGATGCGCGATAGATCGCTCTTGTGGAGCATGTTGAAGCTGATGCCCTTGGACTCGGTCGCGAGATAGAGCTTGACCGGGATGGTGACCAGTCCGAACTGGATGGCCCCCTTCCACATCGCGCGCGCCATGCAGACCTCGTGATGTCGCCGAGCGCCCGCGGATCACCCGGTCCGTGGCGTCTGGACGGTCACCATAGCGCACCAGCGCAAGCGACTGCCTTGCACGGACCTACTTCGAGACGACGAACGCATCAAGCGTGAACAGCGGATAGGTTGTCGTCCCCGTCGGCTGGAGCGTGATCCTGTGTGTGCCCCCGGCCGGGAAGACACGCGTGAACACGATCTGGCGATGGAGCGTGCTGGCCGACTTCATGTTGATGGTCGCGACGTACACGCCATCGATGTAGACCTTTGCCTTGCCGCGTCTGGGGCTCTTGGGGCCGATGACCGCCACCTGGTGGCCGGTGAAGGTCAGCCAGATCTTGGCGGAGGCGCGGGACGATCCGGTGGTCGTCCTCTTGTAGGCCGCTGAACTCGCGAGATGTGACCACGTTCCGCTGTGGACGACCGACGAACTGCGATCGTCATAGGGATGGACCCGGGTCGAGAGCACGGATTCGACCCACGCCCCCCAGTTGCCGGCGGTATCGAGTGCGCGTACCCGGAACTTGTATGTCGTGTCGAAGGCAAGCGCGTACGGGGCTTCGCGCTGGGCGGCCGTCGTCGCGATCGTGTAGCCCCAGGCGCCGCCGTTGGCGCTGGCCTGCACCTCGTACCCGTCGATCGCGCTCGACGCATCGCTCGCGGCGGCCCACACGACGCGCGTCGGGAGCGAGGTGGTCGCCATCGTCAGGCCGCCGGCGAAGGAGGCGACAGGAGCTTGCGCAGTCGGCAAGTCGACGATGACGTTGACCGCCACGGTCGTGTTCACGATCCGTCCCTGGTTCGTCCCCTGGACGCCGACCCGGTAGGTCCCGGCCGGCGTGCCCTTGGGCACATTCACCGAGATGGTGGTCGCGTTGGCGGTCCAGCCCATCACGCTGGTGGGAGCCAGGGTGACGGTCCAGCCGGACGGCAGAGAGGTGATCGACAGCATGACCCGTTCGAAGAACGTCGAGCTGCGCGCGATGGTCAGCGGGACGACGGCCGTCGAGCCGCCCTCGAGGGTCGCGATCGAGGAGCTACCCGGACTCAGCGCGAACGTCCCGAGTTTCCCGATGTTCGACACGTCGAGGAGCGGCTCATGGGTCGAGTCGGGGTCGGTCGAGGTGTTCCAGTTGAAGTTGCCGAGGTAGCGGAGGGCCTCGCGGACCTCAGCCGGCGTGGCGTTCGGGCGGCTCGACTTGTACAGGGCGACGGCGCCGGCGACAGTCGGGGCTGCCATCGAGGTGCCCGACATGTAGGCGTAGCCGGGACCGAGGATCGTCGACAGGATGCATTTGCCAGGGGCCATGATGTCGACGTCGGCGCCGTAGTTGCTGAAATCGGCGAACGTGTCGTCCTTGTCGTAGCCGCCCCAGGAGAAGCAGCGGTTGCCGCCGAGTCCGCCGGACTTGCCGTCCGTGTCGGCGAGGGCCGAGACCGTGATGACCTCGTCGTAGCTGGCCGGGATGTTGCGCGAGGCGCTGTGGTGGTCGTTGGCGGCCGCGGCGACGACCGTGATGCCGCCGGCGGTGACCCGGCAGATCGCCTGGTGGAGCGGGTCGTTGTTGGTGAGACCGCAGTTGTGGTCGTCCGACCCCTCCTTGGTCACGCTCATGTTGACCGCCTCGAAGAGCGGCCGGCTCGAGTCGTTCGGGTCGCGCTGGGCGAGGATCCAGTCCAGGCCGCAGACGTACCACGAGATCAGGCCGTAGCCGTTGTCGTTGAGGATCTTGACGCCCCACACGCGTGCGCCAGGAGCGACGCCCACGACGCCGAAGCTGTTGTCGAGGGCCGCGACCGTGCCGGCGACGTGCGTGCCATGGTTGTTGGCATCGCGCCACTTCGTGCTGTCGGAGGTCGAGCAGTTGTAGCCGCCGGCGACGTTGAGGTCGGGCACGGCGGTGATGCCGGTGTCGACGATGGCGACGTCGGCGTCGACGCGACGGTCGGAACCGTCGATGTCGGCGACCTTGTTGATCCGGCCACCGACCCGCGAGATGCCGGTCGGGATGGTCTGGGTCAGATGCACGACCTCGTCGGGCACGACCGCGAGCACGTTCGGGTCGGCGAGCAGGTCGCTCTTCTGCTTTTTGTCGAGCTTGGCCGAGAAGCCGCGGAACGTGCGGGCGAATGAGCGGTCGGCCTTGACGCCGTCGCGCTTCCGGACCTTCGAGACGACCGCCGCTGTGTCGGTACCACTCTTGAGCATGACGATGAAGCGGCCGGTGGTGTCGGGGGCGCCCTTGGGACCGGACTCGACGGCCGGGGCGGCGCC
>JANMBS010000023.1:0-2863 GCA_031360525.1 Thermomicrobiales bacterium | reverse complement strand
GTCCCGCGAACCACCCGAGCAGGTCCGTGATCTGACCACGGGACGGCTGCAATCCGGCGAGCCGGAACTGCCCGCCCAGGACCGGCCCACGCTCCAGGAGCGTTACGCGATGACCGCGTTCCGCCGCGACCCGGGCCGCCTCCAACCCGGCCGGCCCGCCACCCACGACCAGGACCGAGCGCGACACCGCAGCCGCGTCGAACCGGTCGCCGCCCCATTCCCACTCGCGTCCCGCGGACGGGTTGACGAGGCACGAGATCCAGTAGTCGCGCGAGCGCCGGCCCCAGCACAGCTGGTTGCACGAGATGCACGGCCGAACCTCATCCGCGCGCCCGGCCCGGGTCTTGGCGACCAGTTGCGGATCGGCGATCTGGCCACGGACGATGCTGACCATGTCGGCGTGCCCGGCAGCCAGGACGGCCTCGGCTGCGGCCGGCGTCCGGATGTGGCTCTCGGCCTGGACCAGCGCGTGATGCACGACGCCCTTCAGCGCCGCCGCGAACGGCTCCCCGAGGCGCGGCTCGAACAGCGAGGTCGGGATGATCGCCTCGAAATGGAAATACGAACCAGTCCCGCAGGTGACGTAATCCATCAGCCGCCGTTCGTCGTGCCAGGCGACGATCTCGGTGAGCGCGACGATCGACGGGAAGGCTTCGGCTGCCGGATCCGCGCTGACCGCCAGCCCGATGATGAAGTCGTCGCCACACCGCTCCCGGATCCGACGCAGGATCTCGGCCGAGAAGCGCATCCTGCCCTCGAACGCTCCGCCCCACTCGTCGGTCCGCCGGTTCGACCACGGCGCCCAGAACTGATCCACGACCGCGTGGTACGCGGCGAACACCTCCACGCCGTCGAACCCGCTCGCCTGGGCCCGCGCCGCGGCCGCGACGAAGCCCTCGATCAGCTCCTCGATCTCGGCGACCGTCATCGCATGACTGCCGTCGGCGTCGTGGTAGGACGGGAGCCCGGACGGCGACCAGTTCGGCGCGAACGAGTTGTCGGCGTCGCCGTGCTGGCCGACGTGATAGAGCTGGTGGATCAGAACGACGTCCGGGTTCGCTTCCCGGCAAGCGTCGGTCAGCCGCCGGAAGGCCGGGATGATCGCGTCGTCGTCGTGCCGGAAGTTGCCCCGTGTCAGCACCCCGGTCCGGTGGACCGGCACGGGCTCGACGACCACCATCCCGGCCCCGCCGAGCACGCGCTCGCGGTAGTAGCCGATGTGACGCTCACCGGGCAGCCCGTCCTCGGCCATGTTGGCCGTGTGCGCCCCGAACGTGATCCGGCTGGTCAGGGACTTGTGGCGGAGGCGGAGAGGCTCGAACACGTGCGGGAAACCGGCCGCCACGGTCAGGCGTCCCGGGTCGGCTCGAACGACTCGAGTGTGGCGTCCGGTTCGAGCGCTGCCGCGGCGTCCGAGGCGTCGCGACGCCTGCGCATGGCCAGCATCGCGATCACGCCGCCGATCGAGGTCGTGGCGAGGATCATCAAGTGGACCAGCAGACCCAGCGCGAACGCCGAATCGCGCGGGACGCCGAAACCCGCCGAGATCTCGACGACGGTCAGTTCGAATGTCCCGACATAACCAGGCCCCGAAGGGATGATCGTGACCAGCGCGACACCGCTCGTCAGCAGGGCCGCCTGCGCCAGCGACAGCTCGACGCCGACCGCCTGGCCGGCCGCGAGGAACGTGCCGGTCGAGGCGGCCCAGGCGAGCGCGCTGAAGGCAAGAGCGGCGACCAGTGTTCGCGGCCTGCCGGCGACGGCGAGGCCCTCGCGCAGTCGGCGTGCGAGCTCGAGCACACGCGGCCAGCGGGCGATGATCTCTGTGACCCGACCGGCACCCGGCAGGCGATGGGCGGCCATCCCCAGCCCCAGACCGATGACGAGCAGGGTCACGAACGCGAGGCCGAGCAGCACCGCGCTGCTCATCACTCCGCGGACGCTCAGCACGACGACAGCGAGCGCGGCGATCGCAACGACCATCACGGTGTCGACGATTCGCTCCACGACGACCGTCCCGAGCACGGTCGTTCGGCTCACTCCTTCTCCCTCGCCCAGGGCGTGGCTCCGGTACAGCTCCCCGAGCCGCGCCGGCAGGACGTTGTTGGCCAGGTAGCCGATGTAGGTGTAGCCGAGGACCCGCCTGTAGGGCAGCGGGGCGATCGGTGCGAGGAGGGCCCGCCAGCGGGCGCCACGCGCCCCGACGTCGAGGGTCGTCGTCACCAGCATCACGCCGATCCAGGCGGGCGACGCCGTGCGCAGGACGTCGACCGCGGCCCCGACATTGACCGACTGGATCAGGATCCAGACAGCGATGACGCTGACGGCGATGCCGATCGTCCCACGCAGCAAGGCGTTCCGGCTAATCGACATCGGGCCGGTCACTCGGGGCGTCGAGCGGAGAGCTTCCGCGAGCGCCGGACGCGAACGCGATGGAGCAGATAGCGGCCGACCACACGCAACGTCGAGAGGCCATAGACGACGCTGCGCCTGAACCCGACCGAAGAGGCCTCGTCGAAGTAGCGCGTCGGCACAGCGATCTCGCCGATGCGGCGGGCCATCCCGGAAGCCACGACCTGGGCGATGAGCTCCTGGTCGAACACGAAGTCATCGCTGTTGAGCTGGTATGGGACCGTCTCGAGCAGGCGGCGGCTATATGCCCGGAGCCCGGTGTGGTATTCGGACAGGCGGAGTCCGAAGGCCAGGTTCTCGAGACCGGTCAGGAACCGATTGCTTGCGTATTTCCAGCGTGGCATCCCGCCTGCCAGCGGATCGCCCAGGAAGCGGCTGCCGAGCATCAGGTCGCGCGTGCCATCGGCGATCGGCGCGATGAGTGCCGGGATCCGGGTCGCGTCGTACTGGT
>JANMBS010000586.1:0-1615 GCA_031360525.1 Thermomicrobiales bacterium | reverse complement strand
GCGTTCGAGACTCCGAGGCACCCGATGTCGTGTACGAGCCCGGCTCGGCGGAGTGCCGTCACGTCGTCAGTTGGCAACCCGTAGGTGAGCGCGGCCGCCGCGGCGAGATCCGCCACACCGGCCGTTTCATCGGGCTCGCCGGGGTCTGGAACTACGCGATGGAGTCGAGAACACCGGCGGACATCCCCTTCAAAGAGGCGCTCAAGGCCACGTTCACAAACAGCGGCTCCCGGGCCTTGCTTCCCAGCGTCGTCCTGTTCGCGATCGCCTTCGAGTTGCTGCAGGGCGTCATCCCCTTCTACGCCCACGCCGTACTCCCGGAGGACAGCTGGCTCTCCTCGACGACGACAGCGGCCGGACGAATGCTCGCCGCGAGGCCACCTACCTCGGCGCGGCGCACTTCGTCGAGCAGACGGCGACCTCGCTTGCTCCGCTGCTCTTCGTTGTGCTCCGTCTATTTGGCGACACGCGGGCGGACTCGTTCGGGATCCGGCTCGCCGGCCCGGTAGCAGGGGTGATCGTCTTCTCCGGCTATCTGCTCTTCCGCCGCTACAACCTGCCGGACGACGTCTCCGCCCGTGTCGAACCCGAAGCGGTCGTCGCGCTGCCGTAACTCCGCCGCCACCGGATCGGCGGCGGCGGAGTAGGCTCAGATCAGGAGCAGCCGGTGTTCGTGCCGCAGTCGCGGCACGTGTAGCACGACCCGGTGCGCACCATGCGCCCGCCGCATTTCGAGCACTCGACAGCGTCTTCCCAGCTGTTGAACAGTGCTGTTTGGCCGGCGGGTGGAGCCTCGTGGGTCGGGGCCGCCGCCTCACCCGCAGCGTAGGCGGCTGCAAGGCGGGCCTTCACCTCGGTTGTCAGAATCCCGGCCTCCTCCTGCTGGTCGGCCGTGAGGAACTTCTTGCCCATCCAGCGGAAGATGTAGTCGACGATCGACTTCGCGATGCGGATGTCGGCATCGTTCGTCATCCCGCTCGGCTCGAAGCGCATGTGGCTGAACTTCGAGACGTACACCTCGAGCGGCACCCCGTACTGGAGGCCGAGCGAGACGGAGATCATGAACGAGTTCATGAGGCCGGCGAGCGTCGTGCCCTCCTTCGCGATGTCGACGAAGATGTCGCCGGGGGTGCCGTCCTCGAAGAGGCCGACGTGGATGTACCCCTCGTACTCGCCGACGCGGAACTTGCGGCCGACCTCGGTGCGGTCGTCCGGCAGCCGACGCCGCTTCGGTGCCGCGATGACGCCGCCGAGCGCGTGGATCTGCGCGATCCGGCCCTCCTCCGAGGTGTCCTTCGACCCGGACAGCGGCTGCGCCACCTTGCAGTTGTCGCGGTAGATCGCGATCGCCTTGACGCCGAGCTGCCACGCCTCGATCAGAAGCTGCCCGACCTCGTCGGCAGTCGTCTTCTCGGGCAGGTTGACCGTCTTCGAGATCGCTCCCGAGATGAACGGCTGCACGGCGCCCATCATCTTCACGTGACCCATGTAGTGGATCGCGCGCTCGCCGATCGCGCAGTCGAACACCGGGTAGTGCTCGTTCTTCAGGTGCGGAGCGCCGATCACGCTGCCGCGCTCGTCGATGTAGGCGACGATCTCCTCGACCTCGCGGGTG
>JANMBS010000531.1:0-5383 GCA_031360525.1 Thermomicrobiales bacterium | reverse complement strand
ATCGACCCCGACCGAACCGTGCGGTGGGAGTGGACGGACCTCGCGGGCTACGTCCGGGCTCTCCATGACGCCGGCCTGGCGATCAACACGGCTCCCTTGATCGGTCACCTGCCGTTGAGGATCGCGGTTGCCGGGGAGGCGGCGCGACCCCTCGACGATGCCGAGCGCCGTGCGCTCGTCGCCGCCATCGACGCCTGCCTCGACGACGGCGCAGCGGGCGTGTCGACGGGGCTGATGTACCCGCCGGCGATGTCGGCAGACCGCGACGAACTCGTGGCGATCGGCCGAGCGATCGCGCGACACGACCGGTTGTTCGCGATCCACATGCGCAACTACAGCGACCATCTGCTCGACGCGGTGACCGAGGCGCTCGCCGTCGCGCGGGCGAGCGGGTGTCGCCTCCAGGTCTCGCATCTGGCGGTCGCCGGTCGGCGCAACTGGGGGACGGTGCCACGCGCTCTCGAGTTGATCGAGGCGGCGCGCGCCGACGGTGTCGATGTCGCCGTGGACATCTATCCGTACATCGCGGGCAGCGCCAATCTCTCGCAGCTGCTTCCGGTCTGGGCTCAGGCCGGCGGTCCGGCGGTCATCGTCGAACGCTTGTCCAGCGCGGACGAACGCCGGAAGATCCGGGAAGATTGGCGTGACAGCCTGTTCTTCGGCTGGGACGAGATCGAGGTTTCATCGTCGGAGCCAGGGCTCGAGGAAACGCTCGGCCTGACGGTCCAGGCAGTCGCCGAGGGGTGGTCGATGGATCCGAACGAGACCGCGCTGGAATTGGTCGCACGCAGCGACAACCGCATCCAGATGGTGGCCTACGGCCGGTCCGAGGACGACCTGCGCGCGGTGCTGACCCACCACCTCACCTCGATCGGGTCCGATGGTCTGGCCATGGATCCAGATGGACCGTCGTCCGCGGGTCGGCCGCATCCGCGATCGTTCGGCTGCTACCCGCGTCTCCTTGGACGGTACGTCCGGGATGCCGGGTTGCTCACGCTCGAGCGGGCGATCGAGATGTCCACCTCGCGCCCCGCGGACCGGGCGGGGCTGGCCGATCGCGGTCGGATCGTCGAGGGTGCCATCGCGGACCTCGTGGTATTCGACCCGGACGCCATCATCGATGCCGCCACGTTCGGAGAACCGACGCTCAGGCCTGTCGGGATCGAGGAGGTCGTCGTGGCTGGGCAGAGAGTCCTCGCGGACGGGTGCCAGCTCGACGCCAGGCGGCCCGGCCAGACGTTGCTCGTGTGAGAAGGGACGGGGCGGCCTCTGGTCGCAGGCCGGCCGTCAAGGCTGGAGTGGCTAGATGATCGAGTTCGGGTTCGCCGTTCCCCCCGGCGACCGGGAGATGGGCCGGGTGGACCCGGCGACCTTCGCCGCGGACCTCAACAGCTTGATGGTCGTGGCCGGCCGGATCTTCGATTCGGTCTGGGTCTCCGACCATCTCATGGAGGGCGACCGCTACCGGATCGAGCCGTGGACCCAGCTGACGTGGCTGGCCGCACGGGTGCCGCGGGTCCGCCTCGGTCACAGCGTGCTCTCCAACTCGTACCGCCACCCGGCACTGATGGCCAAGATGGCGGCCAGCCTCCAGGCGCTGAGCGGCGGCCGGTTCATCCTCGGCTATGGCGCCGGCTGGCTCGAGGACGAGTACCGGGCCTACGGCTACCCGTTCCCGCCGACCCGCGAGCGGATCGCCCGGATGGACGAGGCCCTGCGGCTGATCAAGACGATGTGGACGCAGTCGCCGGCCACGTTCGAGGGCGAGTTCTACAACGTCGAGGCGGCCTGGTGCGAGCCGCGGCCCGATCCCCTGCCCCCGATCATGATCGGCGGGAGCGGCGAGCGATACCTCCTGCGGGCGGTCGCGGAGCACGCCGATTGGTGGCTGTCGTACGGCGACGTTCCGGCGATCCAGGAGCGCAAGCTGGCGGCCCTGGCCGACCACTGTCGGGATGTCGGACGCGACCCGGCCTCGATCCGCAAGGTCATCCCGTGGACCGTCTACCTCCATCGCGATCGGAACGCGGCCCGTCGCTGGGCGGGCGATGCGGTCGAAGGCGATCGCCCGGCCTTTGCCGGCGACCCGGCCGAGCTCCGCGATCGGATCGCCGAGGCGGCCGGTCTCGGCTTCGACATGATCCAGCTGCGGTTTGCCGGCCTGATGGACACGACCGACATCGAGCTGTTCGCGGACGAGGTGCTGCCCCATGTCCGCTGACCTCCGCGAGGCGGGTCGTGCCGGCCGCTGAGTTCGTGGCGGCGATGGCCCCGATGATGATGTCGCCGCCGGCTCCGCCATTGATGACGTCGCCGCCGCTCCCGCCACAGAGCAGATCGTTGCCACCAAGGCCGTTGATCGTGGACCTCTCGGCTCGGAACCGACTCACACGCGTGTCATCATGTGGCAGTTGGATGACCGAGTAGGGGATGTGATGTCAACCCACGCCGGTGCCGGCGCCGGCGCCCTGTTCACGCTCGACCCGACGCGGGATTACCCGGTGCTCGACCATGCCGAGGGCATCCGTGTCTGGGATCGCGACGGACGCGAATACCTAGATGCGATCGCGGGGATCGGGGTGGCCAACATCGGGTACGGCCGGCAGGAAGTGGTCGATGCGATCGCCGACCAGGCCGCTCGCCTGCCCTACGCCGCCGGCAACATCTTTGCGACCGAACCCGCCATCGCCCTCGCCGAGAGGATCGCGCGCTTCACGCCTGGCGACCTCGATCACGTGATCTTCACGTCGGGCGGGTCGGAGGCCGTCGAGGTCGCGCTAAAGATGGCGCGCCAGTACCACGTGCTCCGCGGCGAGCCCGACCGCTCCGTGGTCGTCTCACGATGGACGAACTACCACGGGGCGACGCTCGGCGGGCTCACTGTCGGCGGCTCGAAGCTGCGGCGGAAGGTGTACGAGCCGATGCTGCTCCAGACACCACACGTTCGGACGCCCTACTGCTACCGCTGCTCGTGGCCCGAAGCGCATCCGGACTGCGGCGCCGCTGCCGCGGCTGAGATCGAGGCCGCGATCCTGGACGCGGGACCTGGCCGTGTCGCCGCCGTGATCGGGGAGCCCATCATCGCCTCGGTCGGTGGCGCGATCCGACCCCAGGACGACTACTGGCCGCTGGTACGCGAGATCTGCGACCGCCACGGCGTGCTGCTGATCTTCGACGAGGTTCTCACCGGCTTCGGACGAACCGGGCGCCGTTTCGCGGCCGACCACTGGGGGGTCGTGCCCGACCTGCTCGTGATGGGCAAGGGCGTCAGTGGCGGGTATGCACCGCTCGGCGGGGTGGCGGCGCGTCACCACGTGCGTGACGCGTTCGAGAGCCAGGGCGCCGCGTTCGAGCACGTCTTCACGTTCGGCGGCCATCCGGTGTCGGCGGCTGCCGGGCTCGCCGTCCTCGACATCTGGGAGCGAGAGCAGCTCACGGAGCGGGCCGCGGACCTCGAGGCCACCTTCACCGCCGCGCTCGACCGGCTTCGCGAACATCCATTCGTGGGCGACGTCCGGGTGACGGGCCTGATGGCTGGTATCGAGTTCGTCGCCGACCGTGACACCAAGGAGCCGTTCGATCCGTCGATGAAGTTCGGGGTGCGAGTTCGCGAGGCCGGCTTGAGGAACGGGATCGTGACCTACCCCGGCTCGGGCATGGCGGACGGTGCGCGGGGCGACATCATCTCCCTCTACCCGCCGCTGATCGTGACCGAGGCCGACATCGCCGAGATCGCGGAGCGCCTTGAAGCGACGTTCGTCGAAATCGAGCGTGACCTCCGGACCTGATCCCGGTGCTCCGCGTCGAACAGTCACCTCGCTTGCAAACCCAGGCGGACAGGAAGCTGTTAGTGCCCGGCGCGGCCGCCCGAGATGTCGAAGACCGCGCCGGTCGAGAACGAGCACTCGTCCGACGATAGCCAGGCGACCAGGGCGGCGACCTCCTCGGGCTGCCCGAAGCGCCCGATCGGGTGCCGCGCCAGGATCTCGGCCTTAGCCTCCTCGCTGACGCCGGCCCAATTCGCGGTCCAGATCGAGCCCGGCGTGATGGCGTTGACGAGGATCCCACGGGCGGCCACTTCGAAGGCCACCGCCTTCGTCAGGCCGATGACCCCGGCCTTGGCGGCGGCGTAGGCGGGCGGGTTGTGCTTGCCCTCCTTGCCGGCGATCGACGAGATGTTGACGATTCGGCCCCAGCCACGCTCGAGCATCGTCGGCAGGACCGCGCGCGTGCCGTAGAAGACGCCGGTCAGGTCGATATCGATCGTCCGCTGCCACGCATCGATGGGCAGCTCCCAGGTCGGGACACTCGGCTCGGCGACGCCCGCGTTATTGACGAGGATGTCGATCCGGCCGGCCCAGCCGAGGACCGTCGCGACCATCGACTCGACGCTCGCGTAGTCGGCGACATCGACCGCCACCGGCAGCGCTGCGGCGCCAGACGGATCCAGTCGCTCGGCGAGCGCGCGCGCCCGGTCGACGGCGACATCGCCTGCGACCACGCGGACGCCGTCACGGACGAAGCGCTCGCACATAGCGGTCCCGAGCGCCCCGGCCGCGCCGGTCACGATCGCGACTCGGCGGTCGTCCGCGCTCGCGTCGGTCATCGTCGTGTCGCCTCCGCTTGAATTCCAGCATGCAAGAACGCTTCCAGACGATTCCCAGTGTAGTTTCGCGGTGCAGCGCGGGCCGCTGATCATCCGGAGGTCGAGACCTCACCGCCGATTCCGGTCTCGTTGCCGTCGCCGTCGTGGAAGACGTACTTCCAGACCGAATCGTGCTTCTCGACGTCGACCGGCTCCAGGCCCCGTTCGGCGATCCTCGCGACCTCGGCGACGAGGTCGTCAACCCAAATCATGCTGACAGCTCCGCCGGCCCGGTCGGGGTCCTGGATGATGTACAGGTACCGATCCTCGGCCAGCTGCCAGACCGCCTCGATGTCGTTCGGATAAAAGGTTGGTTCAGCACCGAGCAGCCGCTTGTACCACTCCAGAGCGCTGTCATAGTCGCGCACCGCGATGCCCGCAAACACTCCTACCGCCATGTCTGTCTCCTGAGTCGATATCGAGTCTGACCGCTCACGGACGTTGGCTATCCAGGACTGGAGCGCCAAGCTCCGAGTGCTCCGCACCCGTTCCCCGCAGATCTCCTCTGAGCGTCACGCCGTCGCGCCCGACGGCGAGGGTGGCGAGCTGCGGTCGGGCGAACAGGGCCGCGACACCGGCGACCGCGAGCCCGATCCCGCATAGCGCGATGGCGGATCGAGCGCCGATCTGCTCGGCCGCGAGTCCCACGATGAGCCCTCCCACCGGCATCATTCCCCAGTACAGGGTTGCGAACAGACCGACCATCCGGCCGCGCAGCCGCGCCGGCGAGATCGCCTG
>JANMBS010000521.1:0-7066 GCA_031360525.1 Thermomicrobiales bacterium | reverse complement strand
GGCGGCTGATCCAGTCGATCCTGCGCGGGTCTTCGCCGATCAGCTCCGCCCCGATCACCCGGATCGCCTCGGCGAGCACCGAGCCAGTGTGCCAGTCGTAGCCCTCGCCCCAGCCAACGATGCCCTCGTCCGTGGTGACCTTGACGAACAGCCAGTCGCGGCCGCCGATCCCGCTGTCGCAGGTGATGGGCTCGACGGCGGTGATCTTCATGGCAGCCGCTCCGGCCGAAGCGGGTGGGCGCGAACGACGTCCTCGACGATGTCGGCACCCCAACCGGGCCGGTCAGGCACGACGAGCTGGCCGTCCTCGATCTCGAGCGGATGGGTCAGCAGCTCGCCCTTCCAGGGCACGTCGTCGATGTCGATCTCGAGGATCTCGACGTTGGAGACCGCGGCGCACAGGTGGGCGTTGATGAGCGTCCCGAGCGGGCTCATCCAGTTGTGCGGCGAGATCATCGTGTCGTACAGCTCGGCCATCTCGGCGATCCGGCGCGACTCGGACAGGACGTTGGACAGGGTCTCGATCATCACCAAATCGGTCACGTGCATGCGGAAGAAATGCCGGAACTGCTCGCGCCGGATGAGGCTCTCGCCATGGCACAGCCGGGTCGTGGTCTGCTCACGCGCCGCCAGGAGCGCGTCCGGGTCGAGGCTCTCCACCTCCAGCCAATAGAGGTCGAACGGCTCGAGCGCGCGAGCGAGCTGGACGATGCCGCCCATTCGGTAGTCGAACTGGACGTCGACGGCGATCCCGATGCCCGGACCGACCACGTCCCGGAGCGTCCCGATCCAGGTCACGGCGTCGTCGATCGTCGAGTGGTCGATGGCGCCGTCGAGATAGCGCGGCAGCCGCGCCTTGCCATCCGGGCCGCCCTCCGCGATGAGGTTGGTCTTGAGGACTTTGTAGCCCTGCGCGACCACGTCACGCGCACCGGCCGCCCACTCGGCATAGGTGTGGGTCGGCGGCTGGCCGACGACCTCCGGCCAGACCGCCCGGTACGTTGCGAAATGCGACCAGTAGAGCGGGATGCGGTCGCGGAACAAGCCGCCCAGCAGCTCGTAGACCGGGACGCCGAGCCACTTGGCCTTGATGTCCCACAGCGCGAGGTCCATCGCGGCGAGGACCTTCTGGCGTTCCGGGACGCCCGGCCGGCCGCCGTACCAGATCCGTTCGTTCATCAGCTCGATCTTTCGCGGATCCTCCCCGATGAGTCGGCGGCCCATCACCGCGAGCGCCGTCTTGAGGGACGCGGAGGTGTGCCAGTCGTAGGTCTCCGCCCAGCCGACGATGCCCTCGTCGGTGGTGACCTTGAGGAACCCGAATTCGCGCAGGCCGCCGTCACAGACGAGCGGTTCGATGGCCGTGATCCGCACGCGCTGGCACCTCGCTTCTCGATTGACATGGCCCCAGATTGTCGACAATATACCGGCACGGTCCCGTCAAGATCGATGCGAATCCGAGTGCCTCTCCCCGGTCCGCCGCGCGTCCGGATGGCCCTCATCCGCCGCCGGCGACGCTGCCGACACCCCGTCACCACCGTCGCGATGACAGGAAAGGACGCATTCCACGATGACCGTCGGCTTCGGGCTCCTCGGATCTGGCTTCATGGCCCACACCTACGCGCAGAGCCTTGCCAAGCACGTCCCGGACGGCCACCTTGTGGCCGTCGCGGAAGGTACGCGCGCGCCCGCGCTGGCCGCCGAATACGGCGTGGACGTCATGCCGGACGCCGCGGCGCTGCTCGCTCGCGACGACATCGAGGCTGCCCTCATCTGCACGCCGCACTCGACGCATCGAGCCCTGACCGAGGCGGCCGCCGCAGCCGGAAAGCACGTCTATATCGAGAAGCCGATGGCTGTCACCCTGGCCGACTGCGACGCGATGATCGCGGCCTGCCGCGCGGCCGGCGTCCTGCTCGACGTCAACCACGTGACCCGCCACCGCGCCTCACCGGTCGCCGCCAAGCGGCTGATCGACGACGGCAGCATCGGTGAGCTGCGGATGGTCCGGATCCTGAGCTCGGTGCTCACGTATCTCACACCCGAGCACGGCTGGGCGCACAAGGCCGGCGAGGGCGGAGCGTGGCTGGACATGGGCGTCCACTTGTTCGACGCCCTGCGCTGGTTCACCGGCTCCGAGGTCGAGGTCATCTTCGCCAACGTCCGCGATTTCGCCGGCGATCCGAACCAGCGCCGGAGCGGGCTGGCCGACGTCGTCATGCGCAACGGCGTCATCGTCCAGATGCTGATCAGCTTCGAGATGCCGCCTCCGGGTCTCGGCTCGCAGAGCCAGTGGACGTTCATCGGCTCGGACGGGATCGTCGAGTCCGACTCGTACGGGGTGGTCCGGCTTGGGCGCGGCGAGGCCTGGGAGGAGATCTACGAGATGCCGCCGTTCGCGCTCAACGCGGACGTCTACAGCCCGATCCGTCTGACCGCGTTCGCGGAGCAGACCCAGCAGTTCGCGCAGGCCGTCCAGGCCGGGTTCGCCGCGGCCGGGCCGGGCTTCCACGGCGAGGACGGGCGGGCGGCCGTGGAGGTTGTCGAGGCCGGCCTGCGGTCCTCGGACAGCGGCGAGTCGGTCCGGCTGCCGATCGACCCAGCCTGACCGAACGGGTCGGGAGGAGCGCCGTCGTGGAGATCGTCGAGAGTGGGGTCCTGTCCGCGGCCGTCCCGGGCACGCCCCGGGCGTTCGCCACGTTCCCGGCATTCGTCGTCCTCGCGGACGGCAGCCTGCTGGTCACCTACAGCATCGGGTCCGGCAAGGACACCGACGACCTGGACATCGAGCTGCGCCGTTCGAGCGATGGCGGCCGCACCTGGACCGAGCCCGAGACGCCATTCGCGACGACCCTCGAGGGCCGCCGTGGCTCGCTCAAGGCCGCCCCGATCACGCGCCTGGATGGGAACCATCTCATCGTCGCCGCCCTCTGGATCGATCGCGAGGCGTTCCCCGGGGCGCCGCTCTTCAACCCCGAGACCGAGGGTTGCCTGCCGATGACGGTCCTGCTGGCCGATTCGCCGGACGCGGGGAGGACCTGGACCCCGTGGCGGATCGTCTCGATGCCGGACGACATCGGTCCGCCGTCGCTGACCAACGCGGTCCTCCGACTGCGTGACGGCCGCCTGGTCCTGAGCATCGAGTCGAACAAGCCGTACCTCGACACTTCGAAATGGTTCCAGCGCGTCGTCCACCTGCGCTCGAGCGATGGCGGGGCGACCTGGGCGCCGCCGGTGACCGTCCTCGAAGACGCGACCGGACGGATCGCCAACTGGGACCAGCGCGGCGCGATCGCGCCGGACGGCCGGCTGGTGACGTTCACCTGGACCTATGACTCGGAGCCGGCCACCTACCTCAACGTCCGGCGCCGGATCAGCGCCGATGGGATCGCGCCCCTCGGGCCGCCCGATGACCTCGGGTTCGCGGACCAGCCGGGTCACCCGGCGGTGCTGCCCGATGGCCGGGTGGTGCTCGCCTGGGTCGACCGGTTCGGGACGGCCAGCATCCGCGCGCGGCAGGCGCCGGCGATCGATGCCCCGTTCGACCCGTCCGGTGAGGTGGTCATCCACCGGCCGGGCGACGGCCCGACGCCAGCCATTACCTCCGCGACATCCGAGACCGCCGAAGACGCCACCGCGACCGGGGAGATCCTGGTCGACATGGGCACCTGGTCATACGGCCTGGCCTACGCCGAGGCACTCCAGGATGGCGACGTGGGCGTCGTCCACTACGCGGCCGGTGCTGCGGGTGGCACCGATGTCCGCTGGGCCCGCGTGCGGCTCGATCGATGAGCCGGCCGCGCCTGTCAGGGACGGTCCAGCAGCACCTCGCCGATCGCGACGACCCCCGAGTGCAGCGGACGGCCGAGCCACGGCAGCCAGACGTCGTTGCGAAAGAGACTGCCTTCGACAGGCTGGCCGTTGACGCTCGCCCGGCCGGCGCCCGCCTCGATCAGCACGCTCACGATGTCCTCCGTCGGAACACGCGGCGCGGGTCCCATCGCGAAGATCGGTGCGGCCAGCCCGGACCATTCGACCTCGACCCGAATGCCGTTCGCGACGACCGTCTCGCCCACGGACGGGCCGGCCACCGGCGTCGCGCGAAACGTGCCGACCATCGGTGCCTGCTCGGTGGCGGACGCCGTCCAGCCGCGCGGCGACAACCGGCCGGCCTGACCCGCGGCGAGCGCCGGTTCGCTGGTCAGCACGAGCCGCTCCGGGCCTCCACCACGCTCGAGCTCGACGAACGCCAGGTCGCCGACGACGCCGTCGGCCGCCCAGCGGAACCGATAGTGGCTGAACAGGAAGACCGGCGACCCCGGTTCGCCCTCGGTCGTCAGGGACAGGAGCAGATGGTCGAAGATGGCGCGCACGGCCCCGGGATGGATGGTGGCCGCCGGATGGTCGCTGGTGCCCATCGGGGATCCCTTTCTATGGCCCATATGGAGTGGAGATGGAGTCGATGACGCAGCCAGACCCGCTCGCCAACGCCACCCTGGCCGAGATGGAGACCTTCGCGGCGGGACTGCTACCCACCAACGCGCTTGACTACTATGCGTCGGGCGCGCGCGACGAGCTGACGTTCAACGGCAACCTGGCCGCCTGGGAACGGTGGTGGCTGGTGCCCCGGATGCTCATCGACGTGTCGACGGTGTCCCTGGCGACCTCCATCCTCGGCGAGCCGATCGCGCTGCCGATCATGATCGCGCCGATGGCTTCGCAGCGGATGGCGCATCCCGACGGTGAGCTGGCCACGGCCCGGGCGGCCGCCGCGGCGGGGACGATCATGGTCGTCTCGACCAGCACGATGGTCCCGATCGAGGAGATCGGAGCGGTCCCGGGTGTCAAGTTCTGGTTCCAGCTCTACCCGTTCAAGGACTTCGAGGCGACCGTGGCCATGATCGAGCGCGCGATCGCCGCCGGTGCGAAGGCGGTCTGCCTGACCGTCGACGTGGCCAGCTCGTTCGATCCGAAGCGGCGTCCGCGCGGCGGGATCATCACGCCCGAATGGGTCACGTACCCGATGCATCCAGCGGAGGCCGAGAGCGAGCCGGCTCTGACCTGGGCGTACCTCGACCGGCTCCAGGCCCGAATCACGGCCCCGATCGTGCTCAAGGGGATCCTCCACCCCGACGACGCCCGGGCGGGGATCGACGCCGGGGCGGCCGCGATCGTCGTCAGCAACCACGGCGGCCGCACGCTCGATGGCGCGATCCCGACCGCCGAGATCCTGCCCGAGGTGGCCGAGGCGGTCGACGGTCGGGTCGAGCTCCTGGTCGACGGCGGCATCCGCCGGGGCGGTGACGTCATCCGGGCACTCGCGCTGGGGGCCCGGGCGGTGCTCGTCGGGCGGCCGTTCCTGTGGGGTCTTGCGATCAACGGCGAGGCGGGCCAGGGCCACGTCTTCGCCGTGCTGCGCCACGAACTGGAGGAGGACGCCCGCTTCTGCGGGATCCCCGACATCACGGCCGTGCCGCGCGATCTGGTCCGTCTCAGCCGGATCGGGCTGGGCTAGCGCGTGCGCATCACCGAGATCCGCGCCGACACCCTGACGCTCGGCCCGACCATCGTCCGCGTCTTCACCGACGAGGGCGTGGTCGGGCTGTCCGAGCTCGGCTGGCAGGATCCGGCGATCTTCGCGGCTCATCTCGAGCGGGTCATCCGGCCCCAGCTGGTCGGCCACGACCCGCTCATGCCCGGCCGCCACTGGGAGCGCTTGACGGCCGGCACCCACGACCTCCCCTACCCCACGTCCACCTCGTTCGCCGGCGTCATCGACATCGCCTTGTGGGACCTCATGGGCAAGGCCGCCGGGCTGCCCATCCACGCCCTGCTGGGTGGCGCCGCCCGGACGGAGATCCCGCTCTACTGGAGCGTCGGGGCGGGCTTCGAGAAGACGCCCGAGACGATGGTCGCGGACGTCATGGTCGGGCGCGACCAGGGCTTCAGCGCGTTCAAGATCCGGATGGACTGGGGCCCGATCCGCTGCGACGTCGACCCCGCCAAGGACCTCGAGATGGCGCGCCAAGTCCGCGCTGCGCTCGGGCCGGACGTCTGGCTCGGGTTCGACGCCAACCGCGGCTACTCGGTCGGGACGGCGATCCGGCAGGGCCGGGAGTTCGAGCGGCTCGGACTCGCCCATTTCGAGGAGCCGCTGCCCGAGCACGACATGGCCGGCCTGCGCGAGGTCTGCCGGACGCTCGACATCCCCGTCTCCACCGGTGAGCAGCTCAAGCATCGCTGGGACTTTCGCGACCTGATCGAGCAGGCCGACCCGGACATCCTCCAGCCCGACATCGTCGACGCCGGCGGGATCAGCGAGGTCGTCCGGATCTTCCAACTGGCCGAGGTCTTCGCCAAGCCGGTCATGCCCCACAGCCCGTCCGCCGGGATCCTGTCGATCGCGAGCATGCAGGCCTACGCGACGGTGACGTCGGCGGTCCGGCCACACGAGTATTCGGTCGAGTACGGCCCGCCGCCGGAGCGGATCGCCGAGCTGTTCGACGAGCCGGTCCTCCACGACCATGGTGTCTTCCGGCTCTCGGATCGGCCGGGGCTGGGGCTGACGCTGAAGAACGCCGTGTTCGAGGGACTGCTGCCCGGCAGCTGAGGCGCGGGCTTTGCATAAAGAGCATGGCCTACTTGACGCGGCCTGAGCACGCGCCGACCCTTTCAACATGCTGTGGTTCAGGGATCGGCACCAGGATGGCGGCCCCTCGGACGCTGAGCCACAAACGCGCCTCCATGTGTTCGCGGCGCACCTGCGCGTCGGCGGCATCGTTGCCGTCCTCATGGCGTCTCTGGCGGGTTGCGGCACCGGCGTGACGACGACTCCGCCGAGCGCTGCGGGTGCCTTCCCAGGGGCATGCCCCGTCACTGTTCCGAACGGAAGCACGCCACCCGGTGAAGCGGCAAGTTCGTTCCACCATGGGGACGGCAAGCTGTACACAGTTCTATACGGGACGGTCGTCGGAACCCCAGAGAACACGGCCCCAGACGGATCGATTGACGAGAAGTTTCCTTGGTGGCGAGCGGATGGTGTCGTTGGCAAGCTTCGGGTGGAAGG
>JANMBS010000485.1:0-8285 GCA_031360525.1 Thermomicrobiales bacterium | reverse complement strand
GTCAGCAAGGTCTTTCGCGAGGCGCAGGTCTATCGCATCGACCACTACCTCGGTAAGGAGACCGTCCGCAACCTGTTGGTCCTGCGGTTCGGGAACGGCACCTTCGAGCCGCTCTGGAATCGTCGCTATGTCGATCACATCCAGATCACGGTGGCCGAGTCGATCGGGATCGAGAACCGGGGAGCGTTCTACGAGCAGACCGGCGCCTCGCGCGACGTCCTCCAGAACCACCTCCTGCAACTGGTCAGCCTGGTGGCGATGGAGCCGCCGGCGACGTTCGAGGCGAACGCCCTGCGCGACGAAAAGGTCAAGGTCCTGCGAGCCATCGAGATCACGCCGGAGGACGTCCCGGACAACGTCATCCGCGGCCAGTACGGCCCGGGCTGGGTCGCCGCCACCCAGGTCCCCGGCTATCGGGAGGAGTCCGACGTGGACCCGCAGTCGGAGACCGAGACGTACGTCGCCGCCCGCCTGATGATCGATGACTGGCGCTGGTCCGGGGTCCCGTTCTACGTCCGGACCGGCAAGCGCCTGCCCAAGCGTTCGACCGAGATCGCCATCCAGTACCGCGAGGTCCCGCACCGCCTCTTCAAGGACGAGGGCGTCGAGCCCGATGCGAACCTCCTCGCGATCCGCATCCAGCCGGACGAGGGGATCATGCTCCGCTTCGGGGCCAAGGTCCCCGGCCTGGGGCTCGACGTCCGGTCGGTGACGATGGACTTCACATACGGGTCGGCGTTCAATGTCGACTCCCCGGACGCCTACGAAACGCTCATCCTCGACGCGCTCCAGGGCGACGCATCGCTGTTCACCCGGGCCGACGAGGTCGAGGAGGCGTGGAGCATCGTCGACCCGATCATCGAGTCGTGGACGACCGGTCCGCCGCCCGACTTCCCGACCTACGCCGCCGGGACATGGGGTCCGCCCGAAGCCGACGGGCTCATCGAGCGCGACGGCCGGCGCTGGCGACGGATCTGACGAGGTCCGCGAGATGCCGACGAAGGCAGCCGCATCCGACGCGGCCGACACGCCCGCCACGGCGGAATCGACTCTGATCGTGCTCGGCGAGCCGGTCCTGCGCTGGTCCGCTCGCGCCCACAGCATCTCCGAGATCGAGGTCGAGCTGACCAAGATCTGGGCGGCCCAGGACATGGCGGTCGAGAGCGACGGCGAGAAGATCCGTCACGTCGCGGCACGGACCAACGTGATGAACCTGGTCGTCGTGGCCCGCCGCCCCGAGCTGGCCGAACGCTGCGCGGCGACGATCCAGATGCTGACCGGGCGCCATCCGTCGCGGACGATCGTCATCCAGTCGGCCGATCCCGACGGGCCGTCATGGCTCGACGGGCGGATCGAGGCGCACTGCATCATGCCAAGCCTCGACGCGCCCGAGGTCTGTGCCGAGACGATCCACCTCACCTGCGGCGGCGAGGCCGGCCGGCATCTGTCGGCGATCGCGACGCCGCTCATCATCCACGACCTCCCCGTGACTGTCTGGTGGCCGGGGGAACCGCCGCTCAAGAGCCAGGCATCCCTCGACCTCCTCGCGTTCGCCGATCGGCTCGTGGTCGATGGGTCGACCTGGAGCGGCGACGGCCTCGAGCGGCTGCGCCAGATGGCGGAGCTGGTCGAGGGCAAGCGGCTGGTCGTCTCTGACTTCGCGCTGGCTCGGCAATCCCGCTGGCGCGAGGCGATCGCCTCGGTCTTCGACGATCCGGATTTCCTGCCGTACCTCCGCTCGCTCCGCCGGATCGCGGTCACATACGGGACCCATGACGAGGCCGGAACGGCCGGGTCCACGAACCTGGTCAAGCCGATCTATCACGTCGGCTGGCTCGCGTCGCGACTCGATCTGAAGGTGGTCAAACCACTTTCGGCGGTGGTCGGTCCGGCACGCCCGGCGAAAGGCGGCCGCGTCCACCGCGGCGGGACGGTCAAGTCGACGGCCAGCCGCGGGCTGTCCGCGACACTGTCCGACGGCCGCGCCGACGTCACCGTGGTCGTTCGCCCGGTCGTCAGCGAGATGCCGGCGGGGACGACGCTGCGGGTCGAGCTCCTCGCCGAGCGTCGCGGTTCCGAGCTGCGGACCGACGTGACGGCCGAGGCCGAGACCGTCCACGTCCGCGTCTGGCAGGACGGCGTCGAAGCCCTCGACCGCCACTTCCGCGCCCCGCGACGGGGTGAGGCCGAGCTTCTCGCCGAGGCGATCGAGACGGGCCGGCGGGACCCGGTCGCCGTGGGTGCACTCCGGGCGGCGGCCGCGTTGGTCGGCCCGGACGGCGTGCCGTCGTGAACGAACCTGAGGTCGTCGTCCTCGCCGACACGAAGCTGGCGGCCGTGGAAGCCGCGGCCCGGATCGCCACGGCCCTCGCCGACGCCGTCGAGGTCCGGGCGCGCGCCGACTGGGCCACGACCGGCGGATCGACTCCGGCCGCGATCTACCGGCGGCTCGCCGCGCAGCCGCTCGTCAAGGCCGTGCCGTGGGCCGGCGTGCATGTCTGGTGGGGGGACGACCGCTTCGTCCCACGCGATCACCCGGCTTCGAACGTGAAGCCGTTCGAGGACGTCCTGCTCGGCATCGGCCGCGCCGAGGAGGGGACGGCCGGCCCGGGGTACGCGGGCGTGCCGTTGCCGGCCGAGAACGTCCATCCGTTCCGGACGACCGAGGCGATCGGCCGGGGAGCGGCCGCCGCGTCGTGTGCAGCCGCGCTCGCCGACGAGTTGCGAGCCGCCGGCCTCCCGGAGCAGGACGGCTGGCCGGTCTTCGACCTCATCCTTCTCGGGGTCGGTCCCGACGGCCACATCCTGTCCGTCTTTCCCGGGTCTCCGGCCCTGGACTCCGGCGAGCTCGCCCTGGCCATCCCGGCCCCGACCCACATCGAGCCGCACCTGGAGAGGGTGACCCTCAACCCTGCTGTCGTCGGCGTCGCGCGCCAGGTCATCGTCGTTGCGGGCGGCGTGGAGAAGGCCCCGGCCCTGGCCGATGTCCTCGGCCCGGTGCGGGATCCGCGCCGCTGGCCGGCTCAACTGGCACGGCGCGCGGGTGCGGTCTGGATCCTCGACGAGGCTGCCGCGAGCCGGCTGCCCGGCCGGTGACCATCGACGACGGCTTCACCGAGGCCAGCTGGTCGGTCGGGCTGCCGGCCGTCAGCATCCGCCCCGCTCGCGAGACCGATGGGCCCGGGATCGGCGAGGTCTGGCTCACAGCGTGGCGGGCGACGTTCGATTTCCCGCCGAAACACCCCGACGACGATGTCCGGACCTGGCTCGCGACCGAGATGCTGGCGACGCGCGAGGCGTGGGTGGCCACCGAACCCGACGGCCGTGTCGTTGCGTTACTGGCGCTCTCGGACGAGATGATCGACCAGTTGTACGTTGCGCCGGATCGGATCGGGAGCGGGATCGGCAGCCGGCTGATCGCGACCGCCAAGGCGCGCCGCCCCGACGGCCTTGACCTGTTCTGCTTCCAGGTGAACACGCGGGCGAGAACCTTCTACGAGCACCACGGGTTCGTCATCGTCGCCACGGGCGATGGCTCGAATAACTCCGAAGGCCAGCCGGACATCCGCTATTCGTGGCGGCCGGATCGCTGATCCTCAGTCGTTCGAGACGTAGAGCCCCACGCTACCCTTCCATCGATGTCCCCGCTCTCGTCGCCCTCCGAGCCCTCGGCGCTCCTCAGTTCTCGGGATGGGACCCGTATCGCCGTCTTCAGGTCGGGCGACGGCTCGCCGCTCGTTCTCGTGCATGGGGCCACCGCCGACCACACCGCGTTCCGGGTCGTCGGGCCGATGTTGGGCGCATCGTTCACGGTCTACGCGATCGACCGTCGAGGGCGCGGGGCCTCGGGGGACGGAACGGAGGCGTACTCGATCGAGCGCGAATTCGAGGACGTCGCGGCTGTGGCCGAGACGCTGTCGGTGGCGTCCGGTGGACCCGTGGACGTGTTCGGGCACTCCTATGGCGGACGCTGCGCACTCGGCGCGGCGCTGCTGACGAACGCGATCCGGCGGGTGATCTCCTACGAGGGGGCGCCGACGCCGCCCGGGTCCAGCTATCACCCGCCGGGCATCGAGGCGCGTCTGCGTGAGCGGTTGGCCGCCGGCGACCGCGGAGGCGCGCTCGCCACGTTCCTCAGCGAGGTCGTCGGCATGAACGCCGCCGACCTTGCCGCCTACCAGGCCGACCCGATCTGGCCCATCCGCGCCGCCGCTGCCGGCACGATCCTGCGCGAACTCGAGGCCGAGGCGGACCCCGACGCATCGATCGACCGGCTCGGCGCCGTGCTCCAGCCAGTCCTCCAGCTCCTGGGTGGAGAGAGCCTGCCGGTCTTCCGCGACGCAACGGTCGCTCTCGACGAGCGCCTGGCCGACGGCCGCATCGTCATGATCGACGACGCCCGCCACGCCGCTCATCACACCCATCCCGACCAGGTCGTTCGAGCGGTCCAGACGTTCCTGGCCTGAACGCTCGCAACTGCCTGATCCGTGCGAGAATCCGGCCATGTTGGAAATGAACTTCGTCGGTTGGATCGTCGTCGGCTTCATCGCGGGGGCGGTCTCTGGCGCCCTTGTCGGTGGCAGGACAGGGCGCGGTTGCCTGCCGAATGTCGTCATCGGCATCATCGGCGGCCTGATCGGCGGCTGGCTGGCGACCCAGATGGGCTTCAGCCAGACGCAGGGCTTCATCGCGGCGGTCGTGGTCGCCGTCTTCGGCTCGATCATCGTCCGGCTCATCCTCAACGCCATGAGCAGGTCGTGAGGCGCGGGGCTACCATCGGCTCATGACCGACGCGTCCGCCACCGCCAGCGGGACCGCCCCGGACCAGGCCACTCGGCCCTACTCGCCCGGCCTCGAAGGCGTCATCGCCGGTGAGACGAGCCTGAGCCTCATCGACGGCGAGCGGGGCCGGCTTCTGTATCGCGGCTACCGCATCGGCGACCTGGTCGCGAAGGGCACGTACCCCGCGGTCGCCAACCTGTTGTGGACTGGCGAGTGGGATCCGAGCCACCGACTCCCGACGGCGCCGGTCCCGCCCGCGGTGATGTCCGTGCTCCGCGCGATCCCGGCTTCGACCAAGCCGATGGATGCCCTGCGCACGGCCGTCTCGGCCTGGGGCACGACCCAGGCCCTGCCATGGCCGCCGACGATCGAGCAGGCCCGAGCGCTCACGTCGTTCTCACCGTCTGCCCTGGCAGCATTCGCGCGGCTGCGCGCCGGCAAGGAGCCGATCGATCCCGATCCCTCGCTCGACCTCGTCGAGGGGTTCCTCTACCAGCTCAACGGGGAGCGACCCGACCCCGGCAGCGCCCGGGCGCTCGACGCGTACTTCATCGTCGGCTCCGAGCACAGCTTCAACGCCTCCACGTTCACTGCCCGGGTCGTCACGTCGACGCGTTCGGACATCGCCTCCGCGGTCACCGCGGCCATCGGGACGATGAAGGGGCCGCTCCACGGCGGCGCACCCTCCGAGGTCGTCGACCAATTGAGCCAGATCGGGTCGCCCGAGCACGCCGAGGAGTGGGTCCGCGACGCGCTCGATCGCGGTGAACGGCTGATGGGCTTCGGCCACCGCGTGTATCGCGCGTACGACCCCCGCGCGGCCGCGCTGCGCACGGTCGCCGAGGGGATGGAGCACCGGCCCGAATGGCTCGAGCTCGCCATCCAGGTCGAGGACGTCGTCCTTCGGGTCCTCGCCGAGAAGCACCCCGAGCGAGCGCTCAAGACCAACGTCGAGTTCTACGCGGCGCCCGTCCTGATGGGCGTCGGTCTCGCGCCCGACCTCTTCCCGGCCACATTCTCGCTCTCCCGCCACGCGGGCTGGACGGCCCACGCCCTCGAACAGGCGGCCGACAACCGACTGATCCGCCCCGACGTCAACTACGTCGGTCCGGCGGAGCGCGACCTGCCGGCGTAGGCGGCGGCTCAGCTACAGCCAGCCGCGCCGCCGGAAGTAGGCGACGAGTGCGATCAGCAGCAGGGCCATCATGATCAGGATCCCGAGGAACGCGAACTCCTGTTCCTCGCCTGGGACCGGCACGTTCATGCCGAAGATGCTCGCGATGAGGGTCAGCGGCAGGAGCACGACGCTGGCCGCGGTCAGGATGCGGAACGAGTCGTTGAGCCGGTGCGACAGCACCGATTCGTTGGTCGACTCGAGCGCCTCGATGACTTCCTTGTAGTTCTCGAGGGTGTCCCAGATGCGTTCGGCGGCGTCGGAGATGTCGTCGAAATAGATCTCGAGCTCTTCCTGGAGGTAGCGCTGCTTGGTCCGCTCCAGGTCGCGCAGCACCGCGCGCTGGGGCCGGACGATGCGCCGGAAGTTGATGATCTCCTGCTTCGCTTCGGAGATGTCGCGGACGATCTCGGACGAGCGGCCTTCAAAGATGTCGTCCTCGATGCGATCGAGCTTGACCGCCATCTTGCGCAGCATCGGGAACGACGCATCGACGCTGGTGTCGACGATCTTGTAGAGCAGGTAGCCGGTGCCCTTCGAGAACGTCGCCTCCCGCAGGTCCTGCTTTTCGCGGTATCGCTCGTACATCGCGGTCAGCGGCGGCAGGGGGATGCTCGGCAACGTGATCAGATAGTCGGGTCCCATGAACAGATCGAGCTCGGCCGACAGGATCCGACCCGACTCCTTCTCGAACATCGGGAACTGCAGGACGATGAACACGTAGTCGTCGTACTGGTCGAGCTTCGAGCGGTTGTTCCGCGAGTAGACGTCCTCGTAGTCGAGCGGGTGAAAGTCGAAATGGCCTTCCAGCCAGTCGCGGTCGGCCGTCCGCGGTGACTCGATGTGGATCCAGCGGATGCCCGACGCCTCGATGATGTCGGGCGAGGCGACGTCCGCCGTCGAGACGGCGTCCGAGGGGTTCGCGGGCGGGCGACCGCGAGGGCGGGGCAGCGGGCGCGGGTAGGCAAGGTTCGGCACGACACCATCGTAGCCGCCGGGTTCGTGGGACGAACCGGTCGTGCGCTTCAGTCGGCATCCGTCAGCGGCCTGGTGGCACGTCCAGCCAGCCTTCGCGGACGGCGCGGGCTGCGAGCTCGGTCCGCGATGAGACGCCGAAGCGCTCGAAGATTCGCGAGAGGTGGGTCTCGACGGTCTTAGAGCCGATGCCGAGGGTCGCGCCGATCTCGTCGTTGCTCCGGCCGTCGGCGACAAGGCGGACGACGTCGTGCTCGCGCGCGGTCAGGCGCTCCCGTCCACTCGTCCGTGGCCGGACCGCGAAGGCGAGACCACCGGCGGCGACCCGCCGGATCGCGTCGACCAATTCGGGGAGTGGCGCTGTCTTGAGCACGAACCCGGCGGCGCCGAGGCTCAACGCGGCGTCCGCGTACTGCGGGTAGTCGTAGGCAGTCAGGACGATGACCGCCGGCAGCGGCCCCTCACCATGTGAGGCGACGTCTGACAGGAGCCGCAATCCGCTGTCGGTCCCGAGCCGGATGTCGAGCAGGAGGACGTCCACGGCAGTGGCGTCCGTCAGGCCCGCCTCGCGTGCGGCCTCGAGCGAGACCTCGACGCCTACGACGTCGAGGTCCGGTTGAGTCCGGAGCAGCGCCGCGGTCCCCTCCCCGACCACCGGGTGGTCGTCGACGACGCCGACGCGGATCGTGGTGCCGGTGGTGCCTGTCGAGCCAGCTGCGGACCCGCCGATCAGGGCGCCCGCCATTCGAGGGCGACATGGGTCCCGCCCGCCGGCCAGCGGCGGACGTCGAGGATCGCCCCGATGGCCTCGGCTCGCTGTTGCATGTTGAGCAGGCCGAAGTGGCCGGAGCGCTCGGCCTCCGCACCGGCGTCGGAGGCGATGCCGGGGCCGGCGTCGTCGATCGAGAGCGAGACGCCCGTGCTGGTCGAGGCATAGCGCACGACGATCGGCGGGCTGCCGTGCTTGACCGCGTTGGCCAGCGCCTCCTGCGCCACGCGGAAGAAGGCGAGCTCGACGTCGGCCGGCGGTCGGGCGCCATCCGATCGTTCGAGGCGGACCTCGCCACCGGCCAGCCGTTCGATGCGCAGGACGAGCCAGTCGAGCGCCGGCCCGACGCCCAGGTCGTCGAGGATCGGCAGACGCAGGTCGCCACAGATCGCCCGCAGTCGATCCGAGACGGTGCGCGCGATATCGGCGCCCTCGGTGTCGCCGGCGGTGTCGAGGCGCTGGACCAGGAGCGTCAGTTCCTGGAGCGCGTCGTCGTGGATGTCGGCCGCAACGCGCGCCCGTTCCGCCTCGGTCGCGGCGACGACCAGGTCGCGCTGGAGGGTGGCCCGGGTGGCAAGCCGGGCG
>JANMBS010000475.1:0-10499 GCA_031360525.1 Thermomicrobiales bacterium | reverse complement strand
TTAACAGAGGAGCGAGAAACCCACGGCGACATAAGCGTCCGCCGCCGCTCCGGCTAGACCGGCGTCTCGTCGAGGACGTTCGCCTTGAGAAAGGCCAGGATCCGCTCGAATGCGTCGCGCCGGTTCTCGCGACGCTCCCAGCCGTGGCCCTCGTCGTCGTACCAGTGGACCTCGAAGCGCTTGCCCTCGATCTCGAGCGCCTCCACCATGCGATCGGTCATGAGCGGGACGACGCGCTTGTCCTTGCGGCCGTGGAGGATGAGCAGCGGGGCCTCGATCCGTTCGGCGCGGTAGACCGGTGATCCGCGGCGGTAGGCCTCGGTGCGTGCCACGTCGTCGGGCGAGCCCATCATCCTGTGAAGGTCGAGACGCCCAAGCCGATCCCCGTGGCGGTAGCTCTCGGCGATCTCCGAGTCGCCATAGAGGTCGACCCCGGCTTGCCACATGGCAGGCTCCTCGACCAGGGCGCAGAGCACCATGTAGCCACCGTAGGAGCCACCGAGGATGGCGAGCTGGCCATTCGACCACGGCTGGCTGATCGCCCAGCGAGCCGCGTCGATAAGGTCTTCGACGTCGGCATGACCCCATTCACCGTGATTGGCGAGGCGGAACGCCCGCCCGTACCCGGTCGAACCGCGGAAGTCGACGTCGAGCATCGCGAATCCCTCGGCGACGAGGAGCTGCTTGAACGGCTGGAACGAGCGGAAGGACTGGCCGGTCGGGCCGCCGTGCGGAAAGATGATGGTCGGGACGCGGACCCCACCGCGCTTGCCGGTCGCCGTCAGCGGGCGCCACAAGTTGCACTCGAGGGGCAGGCGGTCCCGGGCCGTGAGGGTGATCCGAGCCACCGGTGGCACGCGGCTGGGTGACAGTGCTGCCCGGAGCACGGCCGGAAGGGAATCGGTGACCTGGCGCGGCTTGGCATCCGTTGGGGCGACGCCCGGGACGGGGAGCAGCCACAGGTCCTGCGGCGCCGTCTCGCGTTCACCGACGGCCGCGACCCAGGCGCCGTCAGCCAGCCAGCCGACCGGTCGCCAGACACCGTCCCAGGGGTTGATCCTGTTCCCGGTCGAGGCCGCCGACACGGTCCGGGGCGTCTTGGGGGGCCGCCCGCGTCCGCGTTTCGGCGCGGCCGCCCCGCCCAGCGAGCCGACGAGCAGGTCCTGGAGACCATCGTGGACTTCGACGTGGACGAACAGGCTGCCGTCCGGCGAGGGAAGCGGAGCGGCACCCGCGCCACCGCCGGGTTCGCCGTGCTCGCGCGCGCCCTCGGTCAGGACGATCCGATCGTGGCCGTCGGCGGTCAGCCGGACGACCTGGAACCAGCCGTCGGCGTCGGAGGTGAACAGCAGCGACCCGTCGGGCAGCCAGCGGGCGGCGACGTCGACGCTGCGCTCGCCGGCGACGATGCGCGACGTCCCGGTCGCGACGTCGACGAGCGCGATCTGCGATGTCTCCTCGATCTTCGGTCCGCGCCTGGCCAAGACCGCGATGCGCGCACCGTCAGGCGCCCACTCGAACGCGTCGACATCGACCCCGGTCTCGGTCAGGACGGTGGCTCGCGGTGGCTTGGGCTCGGTCGCCGGCCGGCCGCGACGCGGGACCGGGGCGTCGATCAGCCAGACCTGCGCCCACCCGCGGCGGCGCGACAGGAACGCCAGGCGATGGCCGTCGGGCGACCAGCGCGGTTCGCGTCCGGCGCCGGGCTTGCCAACGACCAGGGTGAGGCGCGATCCATCCGATTCGACGACCCAGATCTCGTCGTCGCGGACGAAAGCCAGGCGCCGCCCGTCGGGTGACCATTGCGGGTCCGAGACGGGCTTCTCCGAGGCGGTGATCTGGGTCGGATAGCCGCCACGCAAGGCCAGCGTGAACAGCTGGCGCGTCCCGGCGGTCTCCGCGATGAAGGCGACCAGGCGATCGCGCGGGTGGAGGCGAAACTCGCGCGGACTCTCGACCGCGACGATCGCCTCGATGGTGAGGTTGGGCGACGGCGTGATCGGTGCGGTCGGCATCAGCCAGCGACACCGGTGCGCCGAAGTTCGGCCGCCCACGGCTCGATGACGACGAGGTGGTCGAGATAGTGGCCGTGGAGGGCCGCGTAGACCCAATCCCACGCGTCGCCGCTTCGTATGGTCTCGGGGGAGAGCCGCTGCGCCGCCGCGAGAAGGCGGGCTCGGGCTGCCGCAAGCCGGTCGAGGATCTCGTCGCGTGGCATCGACGCCCAGGGTTCGCGCCGACGCTCGTTGAAGGTATCGAAGTTCCCGTCGTCGTAGTCGCTGTCGGACGGCCAGCGACCGGTCTCGATCGCCCGGGTCGTGTAGTCGGTCGCAAGCTCCTGCCAGTCGGCGATGTGTCCGACGTGCTCCGCGAGGGACCAGTCCAGCCCACCAGCATCCGATGGCGCCACGCCCGGCAGGTGCCACGCGGCGTCATCGAGACCGGCCCAGGCGCCGGTCAACCTCTCCCAGAGCGCGGCCTCGTCGGCCCACAGGTCGCGCTCCGGGGCACGGAGGTCGCGGGCACGGATGGACGGCAACGGCGCCGCGCCCAGGTCGACCAGGTGCGCCTCTTCCTCGCTCGCGTTCGTGTCCGGTGACGTCGTCAACCGCCGCTCCGCGGCTCGGAGTCGGGGACGACCGATGCCTCGAGTTGGTCGCCGAGCTCGACCGTCCGGCGGTAGGCCGCCCAGACCGCCTCGGACAGGACCGTTCTGAGACGCCCCGATTCGAGCTCGTGGAGGGCGGCCGCCGAGGTGCCGCCCGGCGAGGTCACCATGTTGCGCAGTTCGGCCGGGTGCATCCCCGACTGCTTCGCGAAGAGCGTCGAGCCCTCGAGGGTCTCGATCACGAGGTCGTGCGCGATGTGGCGCGGGAACCCGAGGTGGACAGCGGCGTCGATGAGCGCCTCCATGACCAGGAAGACGTACGTCGGGCCTGTGCCGGACACCGCGGTCGCCATCGCGACCATCTTCTCGTCATCGACCTCGAGCTGATGGCCCAGGGCGCCGAGCAGCGCCGCGGCCTGGGCGCGCTGCGCCTCGGTCGTCGCGGGCGTGGCGTACCAGACGGTCATCCCCTTGCCGAGGCGAGCGGGTGTGTTGGGCATGCTCCGGACGACCTGGTCGTGGCCGAGGATCCCGACCAGGGCGGCGGTCGTCGCCCCGGCCAGCACCGACAGGACCAGCTGGCCGCGACGCAGGTGCGGACCGATCTCGCGTCCGACCTTTGCCAGCATCTGCGGCTTGATGCCGAGCAGGATGACGTCGGCGCCCTCGACCGCCTCCACGTTGGAGGCGACGGTGCGGACGCCGTACTCGCGTTGCAGGTGTTCGCGGCGCTCGGGCCGCGGATGGCTCGCCACGACCTGGCCGGCCTCGACCAAGTTGCCACGGAGCATGCCGGCGATCATCGCCTCGGCCATGACGCCGGAGCCGACCGTCGCGATCGTAGACTTCGCCAGGGGGGACATCGCGGGAGTATAGCCTCGGGGTCGGGCATCTCCGAGCGCCCGGGGCGTCGTTTGGCCCGGGTAGAGCCGTCGATATGCAGGTCACGCATCGAAACGGGCTCGAGCGAGCGTGACCGACGCCGACTTCCGTCTGTTTCGCAGTATGGCCGAGCGTGTTGACGGCCCGTTTGATGCGCCAGATGCATACGGTCGCGCGCGGCCTAGGCGGTCGCGCGGCCGAGGCGGTCGCTGATCAAAGTCGTTGCCGTCAGCCCGCGGTCGCGACGCCCGTCAGGAAGAACCGACCGGTCGTGGTCACGCGGGCGTCCACTAAGCCGGCGTCGGCGAGTGCCGCCTCGAGTTCGTGTGGCCGGTAGTACACCTTGACGATCGTGAATTCGCGACCGTCGTCGAGGCGGCGGAGCGAGGTGTCGTCGGCCGGTGCGGGGTGGTCGGCCGCGCTCGACTGCGGGTCCGCCAGCGAGTCGATGAACGCGAAGGTCCCGCCGGGCTTGAGCCAGCGACGGACGATGCCCAGGAACTCGGCGAGTTTGGCGCGCGGGACGTGGCTCAGCCAGAAACCGGTGAAGACCGCATCGACCGGGCGATCTGGCTCGGCCCACGCGTCCCGCACGTGCAGGTGTGCCCGCAGCTGATGGGCGACGAGGCGCTCGCGTGCGCGGTCGAGGGGCGCAGCCGTCCCGTCGTACAGCGACAACTCGCCCTTCGAGGCGAGGAGCGGCGACCACCAGCCGGTGCCCGCCGCGAGCTCGACGATCTCGCCATGGATGGGGATCTCGTCGAGCCAGCGTCCGGCGGCGTCGAGTTCGGCGTCCCAGGCTGCGTCATGGATCGGCCCGCGCTCGTAGCGGCCGCGGCGCAGGTACCAATCGTCGTATTCGGGTGCCCGGGCCTCGTAATAGGCGAGCAGGACGGCGTCGGGGCCGGGTGGCGCGGCCGCAGTTGGCGCGACGGGCTCGACGACCGCGACGTGAGCATCGGCTTCGGGGGCCCGGGCGACCTCGGCACTCGCTGCCGCTCCCCCTGCGGCCCCGCGTTCGGTCAGGGCCTGGCGCAACCGGAACCGCAGGAACCCGTTGTCACCGGCCTTGCCGATGCAGTCCGGACAGAGCTGCGCCCAGCCCTCGAGGTCGTCCGGGCCGCGGCAGGTGTGCGCAGCCCCGCACCACAGGCAGTCGAACGTCGCGCGGAACGGCACCGGCTCGCGCGGCCCTACGGCCCGACCGGTGTCCACGACCCGAATGGCGCGATGTCGACGAACGCGTCGGGGTCGAAGATCTCCGCGAGCAGCTCGATGCCGTCGATGCCGCGCGGTCCCGGCCGGCTGAAATAGGCGGACCCATCGAGGGCGTAGACGCGGCCCCGGCGGACCGCGGCCAGTTCCTCATACCCGGGCGGCTTCCGCGTCCGCTCCCAGGCGCCAAGGGTCTCGGCCAGGTGGAACCCGCACGGCATCAGCAGGAGCATCTCCGGGTCGACTTCCGAGACGGCGTCCCACGTCGTCTGGACGGATTGCTCCCCGTCCGCGCCGAGCAGCTCCCAGCCGCCCGCCCGCCGGATCTGCTCCGGGACCCAATGGCCCGATGCGAACGGCGGGTCGAGCCATTCGAGGCCGACGACCCGTGGCGACCGACCGCCTGCCTCGCGCCGAACCTGGACCTTCTCTTCGACCGCGCCGAGCCGCTCCCGCAGGCTCTCGACCAGGTCGATCGCGTTGTCCTCCGTCTCGGTCATCGCGCCGACGGTCGTGATCGTGTTGAGGATGCCCTCGATCGACGTCGGCTCGAGCGAGACGACCGTGATGTCGGCATCGATCGACCGGACGGCCTCGCTCACCTCGCGGTAGCTGACCGCGCAGACCTTGCACAGCTCCTGGGTCAGGATCAGGTCCGGCTTGGCGGCAGCAAGGGCCGCCTCGTCAAGCGCATAAAGCGACGAGCCGCCGTGCACCGATGCCGTCACCAGCCGATGGATATCGCGCGACGAGGCGGCGGTCAGGTCGTGCACGCTGCGGGTGAGGACCGGCACTCCGGCGACCTCGGGTGGGTAGTCGCACTCGTGGGTGATGCCGACCAGCGAATCGCCAAGGCCGATGGCGCAGACGATCTCCGTCGCCGATGGAAGAAGGGAGGCGATCCGCATCGTGTGGTCAGCCCCGCCGGCTCGTGCCCAGGCGGACCGGGACCGAGGACATCAGCCCAACGGTTTCAGCTCGTCGACGGCGGCACGGGCGGCGGCCTTGTCGGTGAACCAGGTCGCGTCGATCGCGGTGTAGTTGGCCCATTCGGGTGGCAGCGACTCCTCGGGAAAGATCGCGTTCACCGGGCATTCCGGCTCGCAGGCGCCGCAATCGATGCATTCGTTCGGGTCGATGAAGAGCTTGCGATCGGTGCCTTCGTCGAAATGGATGCAATCGACCGGACACACGGACACGCACGAGACGTCCAGCACGTCGATGCATGGCTCGGCGATCACATACGCCATTCAGGACCCTCCTCGAGGCTGACCGATCACGCGCCCCTCGGCGCTTCGCCAAGCGTACCATCCAGCGCGCTCAGGGGGCCGACGCGCCTCCAACCCAGCGGACGGCGATCCGCATCCCGCGAGCCCAGTGACCAGCAATGTGGCAACCGACCTGCCAGGCCGTAGCCGCGGTCGCCACGGGCACCGTCCAGACGAGGTCGACGCGCTCTCCGGAGCGAACCACGATCCGCAGGCCGGCGACGTCGGGCGGGACGCTGACGACCGGGGTCGGGCCGGGCGGCGCCCCGACGGTCGCGGCTTCGACAACCTCCCAGGCGTCCTGGACGGCCGCATCTCCGATCACGACCTCGTGGACCTCGAGGCCGCCGTTGATGACGTGGAGGAGGACGGTCTCGCCGGGCGCCAGGTCCAGGGTGTCTGGCAGGAAGGAGTAATCCTTTGCGATGAGGTTGACCTCGCGCGGAGCACCGGACGCTCCGGGCACGATCGGCGGGGTCGCCGGCGGCGGCACGGCCTGGCAGCCCACGGCGATGATGGCGACCGCGATCCCGAGGAGAACGGTCACGATGGCCGGAGGACGGTGCACGGCAGCTCGCGGCGGGGCGGCAGGTCGTGCGGCAAGGGCGAACACGGCGCGAAGTCTATGACGCGCCGAACGGAACGCGGTCGAGCGCCGCTTGACACGCCTCGTCGGAGGGCGGCACAGTGCGGCGACCCGAACCCGCGACCGCCCCGTCGGCCGTCAGGCCCCAGCTTCGAGGTCTCCGCTTGGCGATCCCGTTCGAGACCACCGGCGCAGCGCACGACCGTGCCGCCACGCCCGCCGCGGTCCGTCTCGAATCGGTGGAGAAGCGTTACGGCGACGTGATCGCGGTCGATGGCATCGACCTCGACGTGCGCGACGGGGAGTTCTTCTCCATGCTCGGCCCCTCCGGCTCGGGCAAGACCACGACACTGCGCATGATCGCTGGCTTCGAGTTGCCGACCAGCGGCCGGATCTTCCTCCACGGGGCAGACGTCACCTCGATCCCGCCCTTCGATCGCGACGTCAACACGGTCTTCCAGGACTACGCACTCTTCCCGCACATGACGGTCGGCGACAACGTCGCGTACGGCCTCGTCGTGCGCAAGGTCGCGAAGGCCGATCGGCTCGCCCGCGTCACCGAGGCGCTGCGGATGGTCCGCCTCGAGGGCTACGAGAAGCGCAAGCCGAGCCAGCTGTCCGGCGGCCAGCGGCAACGGGTCGCGTTGGCCCGGGCGCTCGTCAACCGGCCGCGCGTCCTGCTCCTCGACGAGCCGCTCGGAGCGCTCGACCTGAAGCTCCGCGAGGAGATGCAGATCGAGCTCAAGGCGATCCAGCAGGCGGTCGGCATCACCTTCATCTACGTGACCCACGACCAGGAGGAGGCGCTCACGATGAGCGACCGGCTGGCCGTCTTCCACGAGGGCCGGATCGAGCAGATCGGTGCCCCGGCCGAGGTCTACGAGCGACCGAGGACACGCTTCGTGGCCGGTTTCGTCGGCACGTCCAATCTGCTGAGTGGTGAAGTCGCGGAACGGATCATCGGGTCGTCCGGGACCTACACGATCCGGCCGGAGAAGATCCGGCTTGCGGAACCGGATGCGACGGTCGGCGAGGACGAGGCGTCCGCGACCGGGGCCATCCGCGGCGTCGTCTACCTGGGACCCGACACGCGCTATGTCGTGCGGCTCGACGCCGGAGCCGAGCTCGTCGTCACCCAGCAGAACCTATCGACGTCCTCGACAGAGGCGCTCGCCCTGGAAGGAAAGGCTGTCCGGCTCGTGTGGAAGCGGCAGCATCAACTCCCCATCGTGGATGAGGTCTTGAAAGTGGAGGAGGTCACGGGATGAGGATGCGAGGAGTCATGGCGCTCGCCGCCAGCGCGGCGATCGTAGTCGGTGCGTGCTCGAACAACGGGGCGAGCACGGCCCCATCGAGCACGGCCGCGGCAAGTGCTGCCGCGACCGCTGCCGGCAGTGCAGCGGCGAGCACCGCGGCGTCAGCCGGACCGAGCCTCCCGACGGAGCTTGGGAGTACCCAGGGCCAAACGATCAACGTTCTCGCCTGGCCAGGCTACGTCGAGAACGGCTCGACCGACAAGACGGTCGATTGGGTGACCGACTTCCAGAAGCAGACCGGCTGCACCGTCAATGCCCAGATCTTCGGGACGTCGGACGAGGCATACACGCTCTTCTCGACCAGCCCAGAGCAATTCGACGTCATCTCGGCGTCGGGTGACGCGAGCCTGCGCCTGGTTCGGGGCGGCTTCGTCCAGCCGGTCAATCTGGATCTATTCAAGAGCTACCCGGACATCTTCCCCGCTCTCAAAAACAAGCCGTACAACACCGTCGACGGCGTCGCCTACGGCGTCCCGCACGGCCGCGGCTCAAACCTGCTCATGTGGCGCACCGACCAGGTGACGCCGGCACCGACCACGTGGGCCCAGATGTTCGATCCGGCGAATGGCTACAAGGTCAGCATCTACGACGCCCCGATCTACATCGCCGACGCCGCGGTCGTGCTCATGAAGACGAAGCCCGAGCTCAACATCAAGAACCCGTATGCCCTCGACGACACGCAGTTCGCGGCGGCTGTCGCTCTGCTGAACCAGCAGAAGCCGGCCGTGACCCAGCGCTGGGTGGACTACCTCAAGCAGATGGACGACTTCCGCGCCGGCAACGCGAATGTCGGCACGACCTGGCAGATCATCACCAACTTGCTCCAGGGTGAGACACCGCCCGCCAAGGTCGACGTCATCAAGCCGACCGAAGGAGCGACAGGCTGGTCAGACACCTGGATGATCAATTCCAAGACCAAGAACCTGGCATGCGCATACGCCTATATCGACTACCTGACGTCACCGGAGATCAACGCGAAGATCGCGGAATGGTTCGGTGAGGCACCGGGGAACTCGAAGTCGTGCGCCCTGACGGCGGCCAAGGACCATTGCGACATCTTCCATGCCGACGACGACGCCTTCTGGCAGGACGTCTGGTACTGGCAGACCCCGACCGCCGAGTGCGTCGACGGCCGCACCGACGTGAAGTGCAAGGGCTTCGACGACTGGATCAAGGCCTGGACCGAGATCAAGGGCTGATCGCCGACCCACAGGAGCAAGACGATCCGACCCGGGGCCCGAGCGTGGACCCCGGGTCGACGCATCCCGGATACCGATGACGACCACCGCACCCGACCTGCCCACGCCCGCTCGACCGTCGCCGTCGGTGCGGCGTCGCGGGGCGGCGTGGCTGCACCGCCACTCGCATCTCCGCCTGGCGCTGATCCTGGCACTCCCGCTGGCGTGGCTCGGCGTCGCCTATCTCGGGTCGCTGGTCGTGCTCTTCCTGAATGCCTTTTGGACGACCGATCCGTTCACGTCGCTGGTGGTCCGCGAGTTCACCCTCGACAACTTCGGCCAGTTGTTCACGACGTCCGTCTACCGGACGGTCACGATCCGGACGGTCGTCATGGCCACATTGGTGACCGCGACGTGCATCCTGCTGGCCTATCCGATCGCGTTCTACATGGCCAAGGTCGCGTCGCCGCGGACACGCAGTGTCCTGGCCGTCGCGGTCCTCATGCCGCTGTGGGCGAGCTATCTCATCAAGGCCTATTCCTGGCGGTTGATCCTGTCCCAGGGTGGGGTCCTCGACTGGGCTCTCAAGCCGTTCGGTCTTAGCGGACCTGGCTTCGGTGATGCGGCGGTCTGGCTCACTTTCACCTACCTCTGGCTGCCGTTCATGATCCTGCCGATCTTCGCGGGGCTCGAGCGGATCCCGACCTCGCTCCTGGAGGCGTCGGCCGACCTGGGCGGCCGGGGCTGGATCACCTTCCGACGGGTGATCCTGCCGTTGTCCATCCCGGCCGTGGTGGCGGGCTCGATCTTCACCTTCTCGCTGACGCTCGGCGACTACATCGTCCCGGGCCTGGTCTCCACGACCCAGTTCATCGGCAATGTCATCTTCATCAACGTCGCCCAGGACCTGCCGCTGGCGGCGGCCTACTCGCTGGTCCCCCTCGCGATCATGCTCATCTACCTGCTCGTCGCGCGCCGCCTCGGCGCATTCCAGGCGCTGTGATGTCAGGCGGTCGGGCCGGACGCATCGCCCTTCGGGTGGCCACGGGCTTGGTCCTTGCCTTCATCTACATCCCGCTCTCGCTGGTGATCATCTACGCGTTCAACGAAAGCGGGACATCGGCCTGGCCGCCATCGGGTTTCACGATGAAATGGGTGGGAGCGGCGCTCGACAACAGCGGGCTCCAGCAGGCCTTCATGACCTCGATCGTCTGTGCACTCGGAGCGACTGCCGTCTCGATGGTCCTCGGCGCGTTGGCCTCGCTCGCGGTCGCCCGCTATGCATTCTTCGGTCGCGAGACGATCTCGTTCGTGGTGATCCTGGCGATCGCCCTGCCCGGCATCGTGACCGGGATGGCCCTGTCCACGACGTTTGCCACGTTCCATGTGCCGCTCGGGCTCCTCACGATCGTCTTCGGCCACGCGACCTTCTGCATCGTGCTCGTC
>JANMBS010000470.1:0-3307 GCA_031360525.1 Thermomicrobiales bacterium | reverse complement strand
GCGACTGGACGCCCGCCACGAGGATGCGCGCCCGTCCGCTCTGCCACGCGGCCAGCGCGGCGACCCGGGCGGCCGTCTCGTCGGCGATCAGCTCGCTGCGTTCGTACGCCAGCGCCGTCCGTGGCTCGAGGACGGCAACGGCCTCGGTGTCGCCCAGCCATGCGCCCAGTTCCTCGGCGACCCGATCGGCGATCTCGGCGTCGCGGGCGATCCAGACCACGCGCTCACCTGCGGCACCGTGCGCAAGCGTGGCCGCGAGGTACGTCTTCGCCCCGTGGGGGACCGAGACGAGGCCGACGTGCCGTCCGATCCGGTGTGGGTCGTCGTCGGTACTCCCCAGGCGCTCGCGAAGGTCCGCGAACGTGCCGGTCGCGGCCAGCAGCGGCGGCAGGGCGGAGAGGTCCGGCAGGCGGTGGCCACCCTTGCGCGCCGGGTCGCCCGCCGCCGTCGCCGTTGCCCTGCGCGCCGGCCGCGGCTTTGGTGGCGCGCGCTGGGCGTCGTCGACCTCGGCGTCGACCGCTGCGAGGTCGAAGTCGACCTCATCGTCGGCGGATCGCTGCGCGTGGCGTGCCGCGAAGTCGGTCGCGACCTTCTCGGCGATGCGCCGATCTCGGCCGCGACGGCCCCGGAGCGGTGTGTCCGGCACCGGCTCAGGCCTCCGACTTGGGCGGCCGGACCCGACGCCAACCCGTGCGGGTGCGGCGGATGCCCGCGGCATCGGGCGGGCCGTCCACCTCGCCCGCCGCGGCGAGCCGGGTCGTGTCGGCGGGACGCAGTTCGAACATGTTGTAGCGGTTGGCTGCCTTGCTCGTGCCCTCGCGCGCCCACTCCTCGACCGCGTCGGCCGCCGCGTCGAGCAGCTCGTCCAACCGCTGCTGTTCGTCTGGCGCGAACTTCGTCAGGACGTGGTCGACGGCACTGCGGTCCGGTTCACCGATCCCGATGCGGAGCCGGCTGAACTTCTCGGTCCTGAGCTCGTCGATGATCGAGCCCAACCCGTTGTGGCCGCCCGCGCCACCACCCTCGCGGAAGCGCAACTTGCCGAAGGGCAGCGCGAAATCGTCCGCCACGATCAGCAGGTCGGCCAGCGGGGCCTTGTCCCGGGCCAGCACCTTGCGAACCGCCAGCCCCGAGTCGTTCATGTAGGTAAGCGGCTTGACGAGCGTCACGTCGAGGCCCCGATAGCGACCCATGGCGACATTCGAGGCGTCCCGCTGGCGTCCCCTGCCCGTCCACCCGGCGCGCTCCGCGATGCGATCCATCACCAGCCACCCGATGTTGTGGCGCGTGCCCGCATATTGCGACCCAGGGTTGCCAAGACCCACGACGACCTTCAACCGACCCTCCGGAGACAGCACGACAGGGCCCGATCCCGCTCCGGGAGGGCCCGCATCGATGGTAGCAGCCGCGCCCTCCCGTGGCCGACCGCGGGTCTGGTAAGCCATCGGTGAGTCGCCATCGCCACCGTATGAACCACCCATCGAAGGCCCCGCCCCGCGCGCAGCCGAACATGGTTCGGCGCCGTATTACGTCGCCGAACTAATTCTTGGTGCTGGCGGGCGCCCGCCGAGATATGTCAAAGGAGGTTCGAGTGCAGACCGTTGCGGACAGCGCCTACATCGCCTATCGGTCGCTCAAGGTTCGCATCAGAGATGACCTGGCACCGCCGGAGGTCGATCCGCTCTGCGCGCTGCTGCTGCGCAAGCTCTGGATGAACGGGGCGTCTGTGGGAATCGCGCATCTTCGAATCGAGCTCGCCCTTCCACCATCCACCCTGTCGACTGCTCTCCACCGATTGGAGGGCCAGAAGCTCATCCGCCGTTATCCAAACATGATCGATGCACGCTACGTCGACGCCGCATTGACCACCGCCGGGCGACTCGTCGCGGCGGGCGTGACTGACGTGATCGCGGACCTTGAAGTCGATGTCCACGAAGCTGCGGGCGGTCCCGCGCGGAATGGCTTCAGGCGGGTCGCTTGGATGCTCGGAACCATGGACGACGAGCCGGATGTCTACAGGCCCCTCGTCGGCGTCTTGGACGTTGACGACGACGGCCCAGACGTTGACGACGACGACGGGGACGTCGATTGAAGCAGGTGGCTCTCAAGGGCCCGCATCGCCGTTTCCTCGGCTGGCTCGGCATGGTCCCAGCCGCAGATGTGGAGGGCGCCGTGGGTCGCCAGGAGGAGCAGCTCGTCGGCCGCCGACCATTGTGTGTCGCCGGTCTGGCCACCACGGCCGGTCTGGGCCTGCTCGGTCGCACGCTCGACGGAGATGACGATGTCGCCGAGGTGCTGACGGCGGTTTGGCGCGAGTGGGAAGTCGGGTGTCCTCGCTCGATCGGGTGAACGGACTGCAGCGCCGGCATGCGGGGGGAACGCCTCTGGCTGGAGCAGCGGGAACGACAGCACGTCGGTCGGGCCGGTCTTTGCCAAGTGGGTCGCGTTGAGCACGGCCATTTCAGCGTCGTCCGACAGGATCAGCCCGATCGAGGCCGGCGTCGGGGCGCCCGCGGCCGTGAGCGCGGCGGCGATCGCGCGTGCGAGAGACGCTCCCGCGATGGGCATTTCGACGCCATCCCGGACGACCAGGTCGATCCGCCAAGGTCCCAGGTAGAGCGCCCGGGTCACGACGCCGGGCCGGTCCCCCCGCCGCGGCCGGACGCGGATCGCCGCGATTCCAGCTCGACCACGGTGTTCTGCGGATAGGCGATCCGGCTGTGATACATCCCGAGCAGCTGGGCGACGAACGCCTCGCGGATCAGTTCGAGGTCGCGCAGCGTGAGGTCGCACTCGTCGAACTGGCCGTCCGCCATCCGCTCGTCGATGATCCGCGTGACCATCGCCCGGATGGCCGGTTCGTCGCGCGAGGCGAGCGACCGGACCGACGCCTCGACACCATCGCCAAGCATCAGCAGTGCGGCCTCTCGTGACTGCGGCTTTGGTCCTGCGTGCCGGAACTTGCTCTCATCGACGACGACCCCGGGGCCTGCCAGCTCCCTGGCCCGGGCATAGAAGTAACCCATGATCGCGGTCCCGTGGTGTTGCGGGATGAACGCGATGAGCGCCTTGGGCAGTCGCGACTTGTAGGCCAGGTCGATGCCGTCGACGACGTGCTGCTTGAGGATTCCGGCGCTGACCTCCGGATCGAGCTGGTCGTGGATGTTGTCGCCGCCGGCCTGGTTCTCGATGAACGCGAGCGGGTTCGCGAGCTTTCCGATGTCGTGGTAATACGCTGCCACGCGGGTCACCAGCGGGTCGGCGCCGATCGCCTCGGCCGCCCGCTCGGCCAGGTTGCCGACCATCA